>JAABTZ010000170.1 GCA_011389605.1 Desulfobacteraceae bacterium | reverse complement strand
GACCGGCCAGGATGCGGTCAACATGGCTGAAGCTTTTGACCAGGCTCTGGACGTTGGCGGCATTGTGCTTACAAAGATGGACGGCGATGCCCGGGGAGGGGCGGCCTTGTCCATCAAGGCGGTTACCGGAAAGCCGGTAAAGTTTATTGGTGTTGGCGAAAAAACCAATGCTTTGGAGGCGTTTCACCCCGACAGGATGGCCTCGCGCATCCTGGGCATGGGTGATATGCTGTCTTTTATAGAAAAGGCCCAGGGGGCGGTGGATGACAAAAAAGCCGCGGAACTGGAGAAAAAACTCAGGAAAAATGAGTTTACCCTGGATGATTTTCGGGATCAGATGTCTCAGGTCAGGAAAATGGGTTCCTTAAACGATTTGATCAAAATGATTCCGGGCATAAACAAGAGCAAGCAGCTCAGCAAGTTAAACGTTGATGAGCGGGAACTCGTTCGCATCGAGGCGATTATCAATTCCATGACGCCCAAGGAACGGCGGAATCACAACATTGTCAACGGCAGCAGAAGAAAACGGATTGCAAAGGGTAGCGGGACAACGGTTCAGGATGTCAACAAACTCCTGAAAAATTACTCTCAGGTACTCAAGATGATGAAGAAATTTAACAAGGGCGGCATGCGGGGAATGACCCGCAACATGATGCCGTTTTAACAGGAGAGGCACAAAAAAATGGCAGTAAGAATCAGACTGGCCAGGCATGGCGCGAAAAAAAAACCATTTTATCGCATTGTTGTGGCAGACGGCCGTTATCCCAGAGACGGCCGGTTCCTGGAAACCGTGGGCACATACAACCCAATGGTTGAACCCCATGAAGTCACATTGAAAAATGACAGGATTAACTATTGGATGGATAACGGTGCCGTTCCCACCGATACCGTCAGCAGCCTTTTGAAAAAAGAGGGGTTTTATGAAGCAGTAAAATCAGCGTAGTATTGCTTGTCCGCGAACCCGAACATTCCAGCAGCCATTTTAAAGGAGAGGGGTCATATGAAAGAGCTGATCACGTATATCGCAAAGGCGCTTGTGGACAATCCTGATGAAGTGAGCGTGACCGAAGTGGAAGGGGGCCAGACAGCGGTTCTCGAGCTCAAGGTGGCCAAGGAGGATCTGGGAAAAGTAATCGGAAAGCAGGGACGCACCGCAAGGGCCATGCGGACCATATTAAATGCGGCATCCGCAAAGGTTAAGAAGCGAACAGTACTTGAGATTATTGAAGAATGAAGGGATGGACCCGGAAGAACTTATTCTGATCGGAAAAATCGTTGGCCTCCACGGGATTCGCGGGGAGCTGAGGGTTTATCCGTATGTGGATCAGAAGAGTCATCTGTGCCCGAAAGCCCGTGTTATCCTGGAATTTTCCGGGGAAAAGTATTGTCCATTCACCATTGAAACCGCTCATGCCTACAAGAATATCGTACGCATTAGGTTTCAGGATGTCTGTGATCGAAACAGCGCCGAAGCCCTTGTGGGTTCCGGCATTTACATGCCCCGTGCAGACCTTCCGCCTGCAGAGCCTGATACATGGTACTGGTGCGATCTGATAGGGCTTGCGGTATATGATATCCAGGGTGTGTATCTGGGCCGTGTGGATGCCATGATAGAAACCGGAAGCAATGACGTCTTTGTAGTCCGCAGCAAGGATGACGAGATTTTGATTCCGGCCATAGGGCAGGTGGTCAGCGAGATTGACCTTAAAGAGGGCAAAATCGTGGTTGATCTGCCTGAAGGGCTTTGATCAAGGCGGGTTTTGGAGTTTGGCAGGCCATAGAGCAGAAAGGGTTCCGGGAAAGATGAAGTTTTGTGTACTGACAATCTTTCCCGAAATGTTTGATGCGTTTTCCGGCTACGGCATAATGCGCCGTGCCATTGAAAGCGGCAGCATCTGCCTTGATCCTGTCAATATTCGCGATTACGCTGAAGGCCGGCATAAGGTAACAGACGATCGGCCTTATGGCGGGGGTTCAGGAATGGTCATGAAGCCCGAACCCCTGGCAGCCGCCATCCAGGCGGCCAAATCAAAGATGCCTGATTCTCCGTGTGTCCTGCTGACTCCCCAGGGCCGGCGCTTTGACCAGGAAATTGCCAGGCAGTATTCTGATTTAAACGGAATGATATTTGTCTGCGGCAGATACGAGGGAGTAGACGAGCGGCTTTGCCAGGCATATATAGATGATGAGATTTCAATCGGCGATTATGTGCTTACAGGCGGAGAGCTTGCGGCCATGGTGATTATGGATGCAGTTATCAGACATATTCCTGGCGTACTGGGTGCAGAGGATGCCGCTGAGTTTGATTCTTTTTCAGGCAACCGCCTTGAGCATGCCCACTATACACGCCCCCGGGTATTTGAGCAAAAAGCGGTGCCTGAAGTACTGCTGTCGGGAAATCATGGAGCTGTTGAAGCATGGCGAAAAGAATCTGCACTGCTCCGAACAGCTTTGAAACGACCTGACCTGCTGGAAAAAACAGGACTCACAGAAGCAGAAAAAAAGATTGTTAAAAATTGGTGCCGCTACCTTGAATCCCTTGCATCGGATTAAGCTTTACCTGGCACTGCTGCATTACCCGGTGAAGGGCAAGGATGGAGGCACCATTGCATCGGCGATCACCAGCATTGATCTCCATGATATTTCAAGAGCAGTAAAAACGTACGGGGTATCAGGATTTTACGTTGTCACACCCCTGGAAGACCAGCAGGCATTTGCTCAAAAGATTGTAGACCACTGGACATGCGGGGCAGGGGCTTTGTACAATCCGGACCGGAAAAAAGCCTTTTCTTCCATAAGCATCCGGGATAACTTTGAGCAGGTGGTTGAAGAAATTGCCGGTATGCACGGTCTGCCAGTACGGGTTGTTGCAACAAGCGCAGCAGTGTATGACAATCAGATTGGATACGCAGAGCTGCAAAAAGAGATGTTTGCCGGAGACAAGACCTATGTTCTTGTTTTTGGCACGGCATGGGGACTGACAGAACAGTTTATAAGGGAAGCTGACCGCAGGCTTGCGCCTGTTTCCACGGACACGGGATATAATCACCTTTCCGTGCGCTCGGCTGCTGCCGTGATCATAGACAGGCTTTTGGGCCGTTCTCCGGGATGCTTCTGATGTTTTTTTACAGATAAAGCCAGTGTCAGTGATTGTATCAGTGACCTGATCAGATTTAATTTCAGGCAGCACCCTTTATGGCGGGCCTGACAAACTTTTTTGCGAGGCAATTATGGACGCGATCAAACAGATTGAAACAGAACAGCTCAGAATGGATATCACCGGGTTTGGCCCCGGTGACACGGTAAAAGTGCACGTCCGGATCCGGGAGGGTGAAAAAGAGAGAATTCAGGTTTTCCAAGGCGTTGTGATCGGCATGAAAAAAGGCACCACCAACGCCAGTTTTACTGTCCGCAAGGTTTCCTACGGCATTGGCGTGGAACGGATTTTCCCCACGCATTCTCCGGCCATTGACAAGGTGGAAGTGGTTGAAAAAGGCCGGGTTCGCCGCTCCAAGATTTATTATCTGCGGGGACTCAAGGAAAAAGCCGCCCGGATGAAGCTGCGCCGGAAATAGGCCAGCAGGTATATATATGCCAATGGCTGATTCGATCCGGCAATTCGAGTGCGAGGCGAGCAGGCGGGGATTCGCCCGTATTGCCGGAGTCGACGAGGTGGGCCGAGGCCCTCTTGCAGGCCCTGTGGTATCAGCGGCGGTAATGCTGCCCGACGATTTTTCCGTTTCCGGCATTACGGACTCCAAGCGGCTTTCACCCAAGGCCAGGCAGAAACTCTATGACGGGATTTATGCCCATGCAAAGACCGTGGGCGTTGGTATTGTTGACCCGGTGGAAATTGACCGGATAAACATATTGCAGGCATCCCTTCTTGCCATGGCCATGGCGGTGGGAAATCTCAAGCCTGCGCCTGACTGTATTCTCATTGACGGCCAGCAGAGCATCAACACGGATGTATACCAGCAAACAATTGTTAAGGGGGACTCCCGAAGCATATCAATTGCAGCAGCATCCATCGTGGCCAAGGTTACCCGGGATCGGATCATGGAAAAATACTGCCTGGAGTATCCGGAGTACGGTTTTTCCAGCCACAAGGGATATCCCACCAAGTCCCATGCGGCAGCCATTGAGCAGCATGGATGGTGTCCTATTCACCGCCGCAGCTTTAAAGGGGTTTGCGGACAGAAACGCAGTTGTTTTTATTTTTTCGGCCGCCCTGAAAACAACCGGCCGGAGCTGCCGGCAGGCCATTGACTTATGGTCATCAATGCATCCCAGCAGTTCGGCCGTCTTGGCGAAGCCCTTGCAATCAGGCATCTGAAAAAAAATGGATATCATATCCTGGCCAGAAACTACCGCAACTGCTTTGGTGAAATAGATATTGTGGCCACGCAGGGAGACACCATTGTTTTTGTTGAGGTAAAGGCCAGATCATCATCCCGGTTCGGCCCTGCAAAAGGTGCCGTTAACCGGGTCAAGCAGCAGAAAATTTCCCGGGTTGCCCTGGGGTATCTCAAAGAAATGCGCCAGACCAATAAAAGCGCCCGTTTTGATGTGGTATGCGTGGACTCCGGGCCCAAGGACTGCCGGGTGGAAATCATTGCCAATGCATTCCCGCTGGCTTTCGGTTAAACAGGTATGATGGCACCGTAAAAAATTCAATATCTGCGTTAGGCGTAATTTCTGAAGAATTTCACGTACGGCTAAGTACGCTGCATTCTTCGAAATTGCGCAAACCTTGATCTTAAATTTTTTACGGCACCATCTGAAAACCGACTTTTTACGAGTGCATCAAGTATGAATCCTACCCGGCAAAATATGGCAGCCGGTAAGCTTTACATAGTTGCCACTCCCATAGGCAACATGGCTGACATGACTTACCGGGCGGTGGAAGTTCTTCGGGATTCAGACCTTATAGCTGCCGAAGACACCCGTCACACAGCCCGTCTTTTGTCCCATTATCAAATTGATACCCCCCTGATTTCCTGCCATGAGTACAATGAAGAGCAAAGAAGCGGTCTTCTGACAGAAAAGATTATTTCCGGGGCATGCGTGGCACTGGTTTCGGATGCAGGCACGCCCATGGTTTCAGATCCTGGTTATCGTATTGTTGAAGCTGCCCTTAAGGCTGGCATACAGGTGGTTCCCATTCCCGGTGCTTGTGCTGCTGTAACCGCTTTGTCAGCATCCGGTTTGGGGGTTGACCGGTTTTGTTTTGCCGGTTTTCTTCCCAAAAAGAAAAAACGGCGGCAGGAGATGATAAGCAGGCTTGCCAATGCAGAAGAAACCGTTATTTTCTATGAATCACCCAGGCGGCTGAGCTGGCTTTTGCAGGAGGTGCTGGAAAATTTCGGAGACAGGCAGGCTGTGATGGCCCGGGAAATAACCAAGCGCCACGAGGAGTTTTTACGCGGCAGTCTTGCTGAATTGCTTGAAAATATCCAGCAGCGCCAGACAGTCAAGGGCGAAATCACCCTGCTGGTTTCAGGCAAGACAACTGAGATTCCTGACACTGAAGCCATTGAAGATGAATTAAAAACAAAGATCCGGTCATGTCTTGATTCCGGAAAAGTTTCGCCTTCAAGGCTGGCAGCTGATCTTGCCAGAAAATACCGGATCCCGAGAAGTCAAGTTTATCAGTTGATCATAGATATTCAAAAGGATTTGACGCAATGAAAAAGACCTATGCCATTGTAGGCTGTGGACGGGTGGGCATTGCCCTGGCACGGCATCTGGCCGCATCCGGATACCGGCCTGCGGGGTTTGCAAGCAAAAGTGTTTCTTCGGCAAAAAAAGCAGCGGAAGCCGCAGGTTCAGGCGCACCGGTTTCCGCCGATCCCCGGGATGTGGCCCCCATGGCCGAAATTGTTTTTATCACCACCCCTGACGGAGCCATCAGGCAAACAGCAGACCTGCTTGCCAGGCATAAGGCTGTTGTCAAAGATACTGTTGTGCTTCATTGCAGCGGTGCCCTGCCGTCAACTGAGATGGAATCCCTCGGGGATTGCGGGGCGCACATCGGCGGCCTTCATCCTCTCCAGAGCTTTGCTGGCGGAAATTCTGAGAAAAATCCATTCAAAGGTATTATGATGGCAGCCGAAGGCCGGGAAGCGGCGGTAAAAATTGCCTGGCAGATTGCCCAAAGCCTTGGAGCCAAACCTTTTGAAATTCATACAGATAAAAAAAGACTTTATCACGCATCTGCGGTCGTGGCTTCCAATTATCTTGTAACTCTTATGAATCTGTCCCTGCATCTTCTGATGGCTTCAGGAGTGCCTTCGCAAAACGCATGGGAGGTGTTAAAGCCTCTGGTGGAAGGCACTTTGTTCAATATTGAAAAAGCCGGTATACCCCGGGCCCTGACCGGTCCCATAGCCAGGGGCGATGTGGAAACAGTGGAGGGCCACCTTGCTGAGATGGGCCGGAAAGCTCCAGCCTGTCTTGATCTTTACAGGTCTCTGGGCCGTCACACCATTGAAATCGCCCTGGCCAGGGGAGGGTTGTCCGAAGAAGCCGCATCCCGGCTTATTGAGCTTCTGGGCCGGGATGATTATATCCGGTAAATGGACAGGGCTTTGTCAGCCAGCTCACGGTTTGCAGCCTCCAGCTGATCCTGGCTTGAAATCACCGCAAATGCCGCTTTCTGATCCGGGCTTCCAAAGTATTTTGCTGCCATCTCCTGAACCTTTCCAAGATCCACCTGCAAAACACCCTGCTTGAATTTATGTCTCAGTTCGTCTGACAGGCCGATGAGTCTGCGGTAAAAGGCTTTTGATGCCGCAGGGCCCGGAGGATCGGGGCGGTCTATGTCCGAGCAGACCTGCAGAATTGCTTCTTCGATATTTTCTTTATCATAGTCTCCTGAGTTGATAAAGTCCGCGGCTGAATCATAGACCTGCAGGGTCCGGACAATGTGCGGGTCCCTGTAGGAGCCGAAATAAAACTGGCCGTTTTCCTGCTGATATATGGAAAAACCACCGT
>JAABTZ010000169.1 GCA_011389605.1 Desulfobacteraceae bacterium | reverse complement strand
TGTCTGCTGTATATCTGGCGGGGGTTGATTTTGCATTGCATGCGCCCTGGGTCAGGGTGTTTAAGCCCCTGCCAAATTTTTACCCCGCGCTTGTCCCGGTCACGTTTTTTCTTCTTGGGCTTGCTTTACTGCTCATGCTGATTTTTCTTCTCCTTGAAAAACATATCACTTCCGGATTGATTCATGGATCGCTTAATTTTCTTACATACCCGGGCAGATGTTCTCTTAGCATTCTGATTATTCATATTCCCCTTATCCGGGAGCCGGTGGTGCGCCTCGGCTATTGGCGAAGCTTATCCATACCCGAAACCCTTGCCGCAACCCTTGTTCTTATTCTTTTTTTCTCCGCGGCTGCTTTGTGGTGGGGAAAAACCGGGTACAGATACGGGGCTGAATGGCTGCTTAGAAAAGCTTTTCCCTAATCACAATTATTTTATTAAAAATGCAGCTTGGGAGCAAAACGGCCTTTCTAACGGATGTTTTGTGATCTTTGAGCATAGCCGATATTGTCCCTGGCAAGATCCCAGTTAAGCCCCCCGGGGCCTTTAAAGCCGATAAAAAGAAAATCCTTTGAAAGCCCGCCGGGCTCGCAGGACACAAGCATGCTGTCGGGAAAAACCCTTGAAAAAGTCCTGCCGATAAGAGCAAATGTCGGCCAGTCCATCTGGTAGCAATGAAACCATTGCACATAAATACCATGGTCTTTTAAACTGCTGCGCGCGGCCTTAAAATTTGAAACGTTCAGTTTAGGTTGAAAAAAAATCTCCTTGGTGGTATTAAAACTTTTTTTAAACCACAGGAATTCAATAACAAGGAGAACATTTCTGAATGGTAATGTCTTAAAACCGGGCCTTTGGCAAAACATAAAAAGGCATGAAGCCCTGGCCGGGGGCCTGAGGCTTGACTGGTCTGTTCTAAATGAGCTCGAAGTCGATGCTTCGGCCATCAGGGATCGCTCCAGGATTTTTCAGCGGGTTTATACCAAAGCAGATACCAGTGTTGCGGTTTACGTCAAAGTCTATACTTACAAAAAACATCCCTTTCAGCGCCTTGCCCGCCGGGGCAGATCCCGTGTGGAGGCGCGCAATCTTATTTTTTTCAAAAACATTGGAATTCCAGCCCCCCGTGTTATCGGGTGGGGGCAGAGGCGAAATTTATGGGGACGCCTGGTTGAAGAGTTTATCATCACCGAAGCTGTACCCGGGGCCGTGCCTCTTGATGTGTTTGTAAAAAGCGCTTGCCCGGACAATAGCCGGCCTGTACATGCCAGGCGCCGGGAAGAAATTATAGATAAAATAAGTTTGTGGACCCGGAAACTTCATGATCATAATTTTTTCCACAACGATCTTTACTGGCGCAATATTTTGGCACAAATAAACAATGAAGCCATAAAGCTTTTCTGGATAGATTGTCCTGCCGGCGGCTTTTATCCCCTGCCCACAGGAAGACACAGAAAGCGTTTAAAGGATTTTGCCACCCTTGACAAGCTGGCCCGTTTGTACTGCACCAAACAGGAAAGAAGACGTTTTGTTTCCGGCTATTTGATATGTCCTGAAGGCAGCCCGGAAGTTGAAAGTTTCAGCAAAGCTGTTTCCAATTATCGCCGCCGCCGTTTTGACCCCGGGGATGATCGTAAAAGAGCAATGGCAGAAGGCGGCTGCCGGCAATCTTTAAAAGACTCTGCTAAAAAAAATAAACCCCGGTAAATGACCGCAGTTTAAAAAATGGAACCCGAAGACGATATAGTGTCTAAGGTAAAAAAGTACTGGATATCTCAAAAATGGAAGCCTCTTTTGGTCCGGGCTGGCCTTGCTGATCTCAAGTCAGTTGCGTCACGAGAGTTTGACTGGTTTGAAGAGCCAAACAAACGCCGCGGGGGCCGAAGCGGGGTTTGCCGCATTGTTTTAAACCCTGATTCTCCCGCCAAGGACCAGAGGGCTGTTTTTTTAAAAATTCAAAAGAATTACTCATATCGGGCCCCCAACAAACTTTTCCGCCGGCAGCTTACTTTTTTAAGAGAATTTGAAGCAACCAGGCAGGCTGCAGATATCTTGCCATACACACCAGAAATACTGCTCTTTGGCTCGTGGAAATCCGGCCCGGATGCCGGCGCTGTTTTAATCACAAAGGAATTAAGCACATGGACTTCTTTTTCCGACCTGATGCAGGGCATAAAAGGCCTTGTCCCTCCGGATAAATCCACTCTTTTAAAAATTCTTGAAGCAATTGCAGAAACATCGCGCAGGCTCAATAATGCCGGGTGGGTGCATATGGGTTTTTCCGCAAAGCACATTTTTGTAAGGCTCGGGCCTGAAAGCTCATTTGAAATATGCGTGGTGGATTTTGAAAAGTGCAGAAAACATTTTCGCCCGGGGTATCGAACCCTGAAGGATTGTTCACATTTTATGCGGCACACACCCCGGCTCTCAGATGAACACAAGCGCCATTACCTGAAATCCTATTTCCAGACCAGGTCATTTTCTCCCGCCCAAAAGCGACTTATCAAAAAAATGCCCGGAGCCCCGGCAATCTGACTATAAACAGACCATCATCTTCCTTGTACCCGCGGCAAACCTTAAAAATCACTCAGTTCAGGCATGGGCAAAACTTTTTCTAAAAACGGCTGTGCCTGCTTAGAAGATGGAAAATAACCTTTTCTTTTGGCAGCCGGTTTTCCGCAAGTTCGATAAGATGATGGTGATGGGTGAAAAAAATCACCTGGGTGGTGGCAGAAAGTTCCGCCATGATTTCAAGGGCAGCTGCAGCGCGTTCGTTGTCAAACTTAATCAGGATGTCATCTACAATAAAAGGCATGGGACTGCTTTTTTCAATGGTCATTTCAAGGCCTGCAAGACGCAGGGCCAGGTAGAGCTGGTCTGCAGTACCATCGCTCATTGCCTCGACATTTACAAGCTCGCAATCGCCTTCCCGCACCCCGGTAATCACAGGCCTGCCTGCCTCGTCAAATTCCGGACGAATGCCGGAAAAGGCCCCGCAGGTAATTTCGGCAAACAGCTCAGATGCTCTGCTCAGCATGGGGTCCTGGTTTTTGTCCCGAAACCGTTCAATGGCCATATCCAGTATCCGTGCCGCGATCCTTATCCCGGAGTAATGCCTGGCCTCAGGATCCAGGCGGCCAAGGATTTCCTGGCGTTCCTCTGCCAGCCGGGCGGCTTTTGCACTGCCGTCCATTTTAGACAGTTCATTGCGCAGGCTTCCGATAGTTTCGGCCAGCTTGTTTTTTTCTTCTTCCAGGGCAGAAATGGCTTGCTTGCACCTTGCAATTTCAGGATCAATGGTATCAGCGTCAACCGCTGCCGCGGTTGCAGCGAATTCATCCACGGTGGCACCGGCAGAAAGACCAAGAAGCCTTTCTTCAAGGGATTTTCGTTCGGTTTCCAAGTCCCTGCGGGCACGGGATCGTTCTTCAGCTTCGGCAAGTTCCAGGTAATCCTTGCACCTGGCCTCATCGCACATGCGAGCCAGCCTTGTTTTAATTTCAGTAGTTGTTTTACCCGCGGCTTCCAGGTTTTGTTTTTCAGCAGAAAGATGTTTTTCAAGGGTATTAAAGCGGGTTTGCGCCTCACGGGAGCGCGTCAGGCGGGCGTGGAGTTCCAGGGCCGTTTCTTCAGGCGGCCGGCCGGCAAGATCCGGAGCAACTGTCACGGCCAGTCTGCAGACTTTTTCAGAAAAACCCCTGGCGTCTTTGTCAATGCCGATAATGCGTTTTTCAAGGACTTCGGCTTCCCTGAGTTTTTCAAAAAGAGTGCGCAGCTCCTCCATTACCGCATCAGCTTCGGCAGGCCTTGCATCAGCAGACAGACCCAGGGGTGAAACAGCTTTTTGCCACTGGGTGCGCCATCGCTCAAGGGCTTTTTCGCCTGCCTGCATCCGTGAGCGCGCCCCTGAAAGCTCCTTTCTGCGGGAGCTAAGCTCGGAGTCAATCTTCTCATAATCCGAGGCCAGGGATTTTTCCTTTTCGATGAGCTTTTGCGCACGCAGAATCAATACGTTTAAAGAGTCTTTGCCCAGATCACACGCCGGGAAAAGGGGTTTTAATGCCTCTGCAAGCGCAGCCATGCCGGCATCAATGGCCTGTTTTATCTCCATTGTCCTGCCGCGGCTTATCTCAAATTCATTCAACTCCTGCTTTACAGCCAGCATATCACGTTTCCAGCGATCCATTTCCCTGGGGGTTTTGACCTCAACGCCGGTGCCGGACCAAAGGTTTGCCCACCTGGTTTCCAATTCTTCCTTATCTGCCAAAAATTGTTCATACTCGGCCTCAAGAATTTTTTTTAACTCCAGAGCTGCTTGGTAATCTGCTGCAAGCCGGGCCTGCTCTGCAACACGGTCGGCTTCCCGACGAAGCCTGTCTGCAAGATCATCCGTGGTTTTGATACAGTCTTCAAATGCTTCCTGCAGATTTTTGGCATTGCCTGCCTCAACAAGATATCTTTCCACAAGCAGCTCCGGATTTTTTCCTTCAAGCTGCTGCCGGATTAAATTCCATCCCTTGTCGCGTATTTTGCGTTTCTCATTGAGATCCGCCTCGGATGGAACAGCCTGGGCCATCTGTTTGGCCTTTATACTGGCTTGCACATCGACAATTCGTTGAGAGATTTTTTTTTGTTCCCCGGCATTCTCGCTGATCTGCCTGGATGCCTGATCAAACTGCTCTTCAAACAATTGAATGGTTTCCATCTCCGGAACAGGCAGTTTTTCCAGATCTCCTGCGGTTTTTCCGGATAGGCCTGTTTTTTTGAGACGGTCATCCAGGGTGGATTTTCTGACTTCAAGATCCCGGATGTCCTGCTTATTCCGTTTTTCCAGAGGCCCGTATTCCATGGCTCCCACAAGGGCTGTCTGTATGGCATCCATGGCATCAATCGGTCGCGGGGCGGCCATATTCCGCTTTTTTCCCTCCAGCTGAAGGATCTTCTCTTCAAGCCCGGGAAGCATGTCCCTGGCATTGTCAATTCTGGCAGTAATTTGCTCGTATTCAGACGCCAGGTGCCGGATTGCAGCAGCCTGATCCTTTTTGATGCCAAGGCGCCGGGCGTCTTCCATGGTGAGATTATCTGACAGGCCGCGCAGAATTTCATGGCATTCCCCAAGCAGAGTGGCACGGCGGGTGTCAAGCTTTACCCGGTCTTCAGCCGCCTTATGCTGACTTCCAAGCTGCTGGTGAAAAGCCTCGATGAGATCTGCATTATCAATGACAGCATCCGAGGGAAAAATGCCTGCCATTTCCTTTTGAATTTCGTCAATTGATTGTTGAGCCCGGGCAGCTTCCCGGTCTGCCATGTCAAGCTTTACAACAAGATCCTTCCGGGTTTCTGAAAAATCTTCCGGCAGAAGAGGGGCATTTTGGAATTGTTCCAATAAATCAATCACTTCCCTACGTCTGGCAAGTAGAGGCAGGGCTTCTTTTACCCTGGAGAGGTAATGCCTGGTCCTTTCATGCTTCTTTAGCCTGGTCTCAACAGATTCCCGTTCTGCTGCAGTTTTTTTAAGTTCTTTGTCCACCTGCGTCCACTGCCCGCCTGAAAGCATTGTCTCCCTGAGAAGCTTTTCATTTTCCTTAAGGCGGGAGATGGCAGCATTGATGGATGGAACCTTGCCTGATGGCTTAAACAGATTCTCCGCCTCGGAGCCGAGCGCATCCCTGATTTCCTTTAACCGCACAATACCTGATCCCGCGGAAAACACCAGCTGACCCAGATCCCCACCGCCGGAGATAATCTCTTTGCCGCCTGCCACAAGATCATCATAGCCGATGCCAAACATGGTGGAAAACATGGGTGCATCCACATTGTTTAAAAATTCGGAAAGAACGGCCTCGTCAACCACTGCCTGATCATCTGATGCGCGCAGGGTGCTGGTTCTGCCCTTGCGGCGTACGATTTCCAGAATCCGGCCATTTTCTGAAACCAGTTTGCCGCCTATGCGCATCCGGTTATATGGATGGATAAAATTATCCGGTGTGCGTTGATCTATGCCGTAGAGCAGCGCGCGAAGAGCCCTGAGCGCTGAGCTTTTACCAGCTTCATTGGGTCCGTAGACGAGGTGAAAGCCTGGATTTCCCGAACTGAAATCAAGAGTCGCTCCGGTAAAGGGGCCAAAGGCTGTCAGGTGCAGGGATTGGATTTTCATGCACTGTCTCCTTTGCGCATGAGCCTTCCCACAAGTTCGGGCCGCACCTGCTTGAGCAGCTCGTTGATCCAGTCCGGATCATCGCATTGGATGCCATCGGGTCCCTGCTTAAGCTCCCCTGGCAGTTTTCTGTAAAAATCAGAAAGCTCTTCTGCCAGCTTCTGTCGGGCATCTGCATCATTTTCCAAATCGTCAAACAAGGCCAAAAGCTCATCAATGGCACCGCTGGTTCTGGCATGGTCCATGTCATTGGGCAGGCGGCAGGAAAAAATCACTTTTTCCACCCAGACCCGGCTGCTGCCTGCCCCCATGGCCGCAGCCCGGATTTCACCGGTCCACCGGTCCTTGTCAGCGCTCAGGTCTGATGCAGCCCGGGTCTCTCCGACTATTTCCACCCTTACGGCCAGGGGAATGCCATTGTTCTCAGACATGGCATATTCCAATTTATTGGCAAATGCATCCACCACTTCAAACGGATCCTTGGCGTCACTGGCCTCCACAGTGATCCTTGCCCAGCGAACCACATCAGTTGGATTAAAATCAATGCTGACATCCATATTATTGCCCACCGTAACCTTCAGACATCCTTTGGGACCTGTCTCCCGGATATGTCTTCCCTGGGTGTTTCCGGGAAACACGATGCACGGGGTGTCTGAAAGCACTTCGTGCTGATGGACATGGCCCAGTGCCCAGTACTGGTAGCCTTTCTGCTGCAGGCCTTCGATGGTGCACGGCGCATAGAATTCATGGCCTGGCCGGCCTGCTGCGCATGTGTGAAGCAGGCCGATGTTAAAGCAGCCGGGAAGGGGGGCCGGGTAATCTTTTGACAAGTCATTTTTTTCCGCAG
>JAABTZ010000168.1 GCA_011389605.1 Desulfobacteraceae bacterium | reverse complement strand
CATCAACTCTGGCCAGTGACCAAAAACCATGGGTTTTTGAGATTTTCTTTGTTGTACTGCAGGGGCTTTCTGGCTTCATATTCCAAAACCGCCCCGCCTGCCTGCTCCACCACTGCCTGGCCTGCTGCCGTGTCCCATTCCATTGTTGGGCCCAGGCGCGGATAAACATCTGCCCTGCCCTCGGCCACCAGGCAGAATTTCAAGGAACTGCCCGCGGAAACAAAATTTACATCCCCGTGCTCACGTCTTTTTCCCTCCACAAAGGCTTCCACCTCTGCGGTGGCATGGGACCGGCTGCCCATGATGGTATAGGGCCGGGCCGGCAGATCCGCCAGGGGAAGACTCCGGGACAAAGCCGCCAGATCATCTGCAGATGCGCATCCTTGAAGGCCCCGGACTTTTTCTCCCTTGGCGGCAAATGCACCCGTGTTTTCAGCGCCAAAGTACAAATCATCCCTGACGGGCACAAAAACAACACCCAGCACAGGCCGGCCCTCTTTTACAAGGGCGATATTAATGGTAAATTCCCCGTTTTTTTTCACAAATTCCTTGGTGCCGTCCAGTGGATCAACAATCCATAGCCGCTGCCAGGCTTTTCTTTCCTCATAGGGTATATCCCTTCCCTCTTCGCTTAAAACTGGAATCCCCAGTGGCTTAAGCCACGAGGTGATGATCTCGTGGGCACGACGGTCGGCCAGGGTCAGCGGTGTGTGGTCGGATTTTTCCTCAACTTCAAAATCCCCGGAATATACCTCCAGGGCAGCAGCACCGGCTTCCATTGCCGCAAAAACCGCTTTGATCAGATAATCTTCAAAAATCATTTTTTTCCGTTTCAGATTAATGTTTCAGGCTAAGAGGCATTTCTGCAATTATTCTTTCCTGAACTAAACCAAAGCGTAAAACGAGTCAATCGGAAAATCCCCAAATAATGCCCGCCGAAAATATCTGTTCCGCAATGAGTCGCTGGTCAAAGCATTTCGAAGAATCTACCTGCACAAGTTGCGGCTGGCCAATGACCGGGGTGATTTGATTTTTCCCGGCAAGAAAAAATGCGTTGGATAAAGAGATGGAAAAAATTGCCCCTAACCCATCTATCGGCGAAGAGAAAAAAGGGGATCTCAGCTGAAAGGTCCCTGCCCTGCCCGGTCCATCAAAAAGAATTTGACAAGCCTTATCGATAGCACTATCGTAATACAAAATTATGTCGATGGAGGTTTTGCTATGCAAACTGTAACCGTATCACCTAAATTCCAAGTTGTTATACCAAAATCAGTCAGGCAGGCACTGCAGATTCGTCCAGGTCAAAAAATGCAAGTAGTAGAATACAATGGCCGGATTGAACTTATTCCAGAAAAAGACATTAAAGAACTGCGTGGGTTTATCAAGGGGATAAACACTGAATTCGATCGAGAGGAAGACAGGGTATGAATATTGTCGATTCTTCAGGCTGGCTTGCATATTTTGCTGATGAGCCAAATGCCAGACACTTTCTGCCCCCCTTAAGAGATACGGCGTCACTTGTTGTCCCGACGGTCACAATTTATGAGGTCTTTAGGGTAGTCCTTCGAGAATCTGGAGAGAATGAAGCCCTGCAGGCTGCCGTTGCGATGCGGAAAGGAACTGTCGTGGATCTCACGAGTTCGTTGGCTATTTCAGCCTCAAAAATAAGCCTGGAAAATGGCTCCCCGATGGCTGATAGCATTATAGTTGCAACAGCAAAAGAATATGAGGCAACAATATGGACTCAAGATTCAGATTTCAAAAATTTGAACAAAGTAAAATATTTTCCGAAAAATAAGTAAATGGCTAACAAGTCAGCCCGGGTGACAGCCAGGGCCGGCGGCGGTTTGGCAATTCGAGGGGCATTAAACATTTGATGGGTGCGAGTACAGCTTTAGTTGCGCTGGCGGCTTTTTGCTGGGGCTTATCAGGCGGGATCGGCGGTATTCTTATGGCCGGTGGCTGGGATGCGTTCGTGGTTTCATTCTACCGGGGTGCGATCGGACTGCTGTTCGTCCTCGTCTGGCTGATGCTGCGCCCGCACGGCAGTGGGCTGGCAAATCCCCGGTTATGGTTCTGGTCAGCGATTGCCGGTCTCGGCGTAGCAGGCAACTTTGCGTTCTATTTCGTGAGCATCGGGCAGGGAAGCGTCGCGATTGCTGCTACGTTGATGTACTGCGCACCAGTGTTCGTGTATCTCATGTCATTTGCTCTGAAGCTTGAAAGCCCCACCGCGCTTAAGTGGGCCGCAATCGCGGTGGTGATGCTTGGTATTGTCTTGCTTACACAGATTTACGACATCGGTGCCAGCGGTGTCACGGCCATTGGTGTTGGCGCCGGGCTGCTTTCCGGGCTGTCTTACGCGGTATTCATTTTCGGCTTCAAGTATGCGGCGCCGCACGGCAGTCCGCAGGCGATTCTCGTCATTGCGTTTGCCGTACTTGCCACCATCCTTATCTGGCCGGGCGATGTCGACCAGATGACTGCAGCACTGAGCACACCGGATTGGCCGCTGTTTGCAGGACTAGGTGTGCTCGGCGCGGGATTGTCGTTTGTTCTTTATGTCATCGGCCTGAATCATACCGCCCCGGCCGTGGCCTCGATTGTGGCAATGGTCGAACCGGTCACCGCGTCGCTTTTTGGCGTCGTTATTTTAAACGAAAACCTGGTTTATCCGCAAATTGTGGGTATGGGGCTGATATTAGTCACAGTGACGGCGCTTAGCGTATATTCGAGCTTCGGAAGGCCGCCTTCCATTTTAACCACCAGCTGATTAACGTTAGGATTTATAATCCACCGTTGTAAACGGATAGCAAACCACGATCCTATCCGGGAGTTGAACAATCCCGTTATGGAGTAGGTGCTGCCAGAAAAAATGGATTTATCTATGAGACAACTCATTGAATTTATATGTAATGAGCTTGAATACGACCGGCCCGTGGCATGCGCGGTTATTGTTTCCAGCACCGGCTCAACCCCGCGGGGCACCGGCAGCCGGATGGCAATGGCAGAAGATTGCCGCTGCCAGGGTACGGTGGGCGGCGGTCCTGCAGAGGCCATGGCCCGGCGTACGGCAGCAAGGGTCCTTCAGGCAAAAACCAGCAGACTGCTTTTGCTTGATCTCACTGGAAAGGATGCGGCCGCAGAGGGAATGATCTGCGGGGGACGGCTGGAAATACTGGTTGAATATATCGCGCCTCTGCCTGAAAACAAAAACATCTTCAAAGAGTTGGCACAAGGATACAACAGCGGACAGGGCAGTGTTCTATACACGATTTTCAGGCAGACAGGGGATCTGGCCGAAGTGATGCTCAGAACAACTGACCTGAAGCTTCTGCCCGAAGGCCTGGGGGGCAAAGTCTGCAGCCGGGCGGCTAAAACCCGACTGCCGTTTGCCGAAATTCAAAATGAAACGATTGTGCTTGTGGAGCCCGTGCGCCCTTTGGGTCATGTAATTATCGCCGGGGCCGGCCATGTCGGCCGGGCCACGGCAAACATTGCAGCCCTGGCCGGATTTGGCATCACTGTCATAGACGACCGGCCCGAGTTTCTTGATCCGGCTGATTTTTCCCCTGCCTGCCGGATCAGGCGAATAACGGCATTTGATAATTGTTTCAAAGAGATTTATACAGGCCCTGAAAGCATGATCGTCATCGTCACGCGGGGACATATCCATGATCAGACAGTGCTTGCCCAGGCCCTTAAAACCCGGGCCGGATACGTGGGGATGATCGGCAGCCGCAAGAAAAGAGACGCCATTTATGAAAACCTGCGCGGCCAGGGAGCAGCCCTGGAAAAACTGGCGCGGGTGCACAGCCCCATCGGCCTGCCCATAGGGGCTGACACGCCCGAAGAAATTGCGATCAGCATCGTTGCAGAGCTTATCCGTGAAAGGGCGAAAGGATGATGACATGGACCCGGAAAAAATAGGCGCTGTGATTCTGGCGGCCGGAAGGTCCTCCCGGCAAAACGGCCTTAAACCCCTGCTGCCCATCGGCCCCAAAACTGCGATCAGGCACTGCATGGACCTGTTTTTTGAAAGCGGCCTGCCATGGGTCAATGTTGTGGTGGGTCACCGGGCTGATGAAATTATTCCTGAAGTAAAATCGGCCGGAGCCCATCCGGTTTTAAACTCAGCCTGGGACCGGGGGATGTTTTCCTCTGTTCAGGCCGGGGTCGGGGCATTGCCGGAAGACATTTCAGGCTTTTTCGTGATGCCGGCAGACATTCCCCTGGTCCTCAAAACGACCATTGAATTTCTTATTGATTGTTTTAAAAAAAATTCCGGCATCTGGGTTTTTTTGCCGGAATTTCGAGGCCGTACAGGTCATCCCCCACTGGTGCGTTCGGATCTGCGGACCGCAATTGCCTGCCATGACGGCCAGAATGGTTTGCGGGGGGTATTTGACAAATGCGTTACAAGCCGTATTCCGGTTCCGGATCGCTATATTCTGGAAGACATAGACACCCCCGGGCAATACAAAAAAGTCCTTGATCTGTGGCGGCATAGGGATATTTCGCAACCCGGGGAAGCCGGGATAATTCTGGACCGGAAATGCCGGTAGAGTCCCGATGCGGTAAGGCATTGCAGGGCGGTTGCAAGGGTTATGGTTATATTATACCCTGAAAGAAACCGGAGACCGGCTTCAGCCTGTTGAAAAGACCTTTAGTGGTACAATAAACATTGATGCTCTCGTAAAAAGTCGTTTTCAGATGGAGCCGTAAAAAGTTCAGGATCAAGGCTTGCGCGATTCAGAAGAATGCAGTGTACTTAGCCGTACGTGAAATTCTGAAAAATCGCGCGTAACGCAGATATTGGACTTTTTACGGTTACATCAACATTACTGATACATCTGGTCAATGAATTCCCTGTATTTTTCATTGACGAATTTGCGTTTCAGTTTCATGGTCGGTGTCAGTTCATCGTCTTCGGCGGTAAGCAACTGGTCAATCAGCCGGATCTTTTTGATTTGCTCTACTCTTGCAAAATGGCGGTTGACACCTTCTACCTCTTTCCAGATGAGGTCTATGACCTCTGTTTGCCGGCACAGGCTGGCAAAATTAGTATAGGGAACATCGTGGTCCTGGGCAAATTTTTCCACGTTCTCCTGGTCAATCATGATCAGACAGGTAAGGTATTTCCGCTCGTCTCCGATAACCACCGCATCTGTTATGTAGGGGGAAAATTTCAGCTGGTTTTCAATTTCACTTGGAGAAATGTTCTTGCCCCCGGCGGTTATGATAATGTCTTTCATCCGGTCGGTGATCCTTAAAAAGCCGTTTTCGTCCATTTCCCCGACGTCTCCGGTGTGAAGCCATTGATCGACAACGGTTTCGGCGGTTTTTTCCGGTTGATCCAGGTAGCCGAGAAAAACGTTGGGCCCCCGTATCAGGATCTCGTTTTGCGCCCCAAGCTTAATCTCGCAGCCGGGAACCGCTTTGCCGATGGAGCTTATCTTAAACGCGGCCGGGGCGTTGGCCGTGGCAAGCCCGGAGCACTCAGTCTGGCCGTAGGCTTCATACATGTCAATACCCAGGGCGAAATACCAGCGGATCAGCTCCGGCGATATGGGAGCCGCAGCTGTTGCCGCCCATTTCAGGCGGTCAAAACCCAGCATCCGTTTTATGTTGTTGAGAACCGTCTTTTTTGTCAGCCAGTAGGCCATCCCGATGGCAAACGGAACCGGCCGGCCATTGACCTTGTGGTCGGCAACCCGGTTGCCCACGGCCATGGCACAGCCCAGAACAAAGCGGCCAAAAGGCGTCGAATCCTTGGCTTGCAGGGAGATAACCGAGAAAAATTTTTCCCAGATGCGGGGTACGGCCACGAAAATCGTCGGTGACAGCTCGCGCAGATTTTCCGGTACGGTATCGGTTCCTTCCACAAAATTAACAGTGCTGCAGGATTTAAGGGGCAGCAGAATTGAAACCAGCCGTTCAAGAATATGACACAGAGGCAGAAAGGAAAGTTGTTCATCATTTTCATCAACAGGCAGAATTGCGGCAAATGTCTCGATCTGATACATGCAGTTGAGATGACTGAGCATCGCCCCCTTGGGAGGACCGGTTGTCCCTGATGTATATATGAGCACCATAAGATCGTCAGGCTTTGATTCGTCAATTTTCCGGTCCCACAGGCCTGGGTTTTCTTTATCGAATTTCCGGCCCATCTCATAGAGGTCTTCAATCATGCAGACATTGCCGTCCTTAAAATCATGAAGCCCTTTTGGATCATAGACAATCACCTTTTCGATGGCCGGTGCTTCCTGACGGATCGTCAGAAATTTATCCAACTGCTCCTCGTTTTCAACAAACAGAAACCGGCTTTTGGAGTCCTTTAAGAGATATTTCAACTGTTTTGGAGAATCAGTGGCATACACACCGCTGGTAACACCTCCGGCACCCATGATACCCATGTCGGTAAACAGCCATTCCTTATTATTATCGCTGATTACCGAGCAGACGTCCCCCCGGTTCATTCCGAGACAAAGCAGGCCTGAACCGATCTCTCTGGCTTTTTGTCCGTAATCCGCCCATGTATAGGATTCCCAGATGCCGAAATTTTTCTCCCGCATGGCCACTTTGTCTGCAAGCTGTGTGGTCCTGTGGCGAAAAAGCTTTATGATGGTGTCACAGTCTTCTATAAAGATCGGATCATAGGTTACCGATGAATTCATTTTCCGGATTCTCCCTCAAACCGTATCATTGCTTTGGTAAAAATCAACGCCAGGTCTTGCGTTTCTTCCAGCGGCGCCGCCCCCTGGCGCTTTCATCCTTGATGCCCATATAAAATTCCTTGATATCATCGCTTGCCATCAACTTTTCACAGGTGTCTTCCATCACGATGCGGCCTGTCTCCAGAACATATCCGTAATGGCTGTTTTGCAGTGCCATGTTGGCGTTTTGCTCCACCATCAGCATTGTTATGTTCTGCTCCCGGTTCAGACGGCAGATAATGTTGAAAATATCCTGGACAAATAACGGCGAAAGACCCAGCGAAGGCTCATC
>JAABTZ010000017.1 GCA_011389605.1 Desulfobacteraceae bacterium | reverse complement strand
CCGGGAGGTCAGGCTGAGGTATGCATATTTTATAAAATGCGAGCAGGTAATCCGTGACGACAATGGAGAAATAGAGGAACTACACTGTACCTATGACCCGGCCACCCGGGGAGGGGATGCCCCGGACGGGCGCAAGGTCAAGGCAACCCTGCACTGGGTTTCGGCCGGTCATGCCCTGCAAGCAACAGTCAGGCTTTACGATCACCTGTTTACCCTGGAAAATCCGGGAGAACAAGACGATTTTCAGAAATTTCTAAATCCTGCATCCCTGGAAACCTTAAACGGCTGCATGCTTGAACCCGGACTTAAAGATGCTGCTTCCGGCCGGCGATATCAGTTTGAACGGCTGGGCTATTTTTTTGTTGATCCAAAAGATTCCACTCCCGGACAGCCGGTGTTTAACAGAATAGTGACTCTGCGCGATACCTGGGCCAGAATTCAGAAGGCGCAGAAAAAATGATTTCCTTGGAAACTTTAAAACTGATATAAATGCCAAACAAATCAAAAAATAACTTCTTGATTTTACTTAGTACTTAATCACTTAAAACTGGCTGTAAAAAAGACTTTTTACTGGCTCATAAAGGAGGGATATATGTTAAATTTTGAACTGTCTGAAAAACAGAAGCAAATTCAGCAAAAAGCGCGTGAATTCGCATTAAAACGGATTTTGCCTATAGCCGCCTATTACGATCAAAGAGATGAAACCCCTGTTGAGATTTTACGTGAAGCTTACGAGGCCGGCATTTCCACTGCTGATATTCCGGAAAGCTATGGAGGCAAAGGACTGGGCATGGTGGAGGGCTGTCTTGTCACCGAGGAGATTGCCGCGGCCTGTCCGGGCATTGCTACCTCCGTATTTGACAATTCCCTGGGCCTGGAGCCTCTTATACTATGCGAAAATGAGGCTGCAAAGGAAAAATATCTGCCCCTTTTTGCCAAGTCTTTTAATCTTATCAGTTTTGCGACCTCCGAGCCGACAATGGGATCGGATGTATCCGGCATAAGGTGCCGTGCTGAAGCACACGGGGATGACTATATTTTAAACGGAACCAAATACTGGGTGACCAACGGCGGCATTGCCGATTATTTTACAATTTTTGCAACCGTTGATCCCGAAAAGAAACATGACGGAATCTGTGCTTTTTTTGTGGAAAAGCAAAGGGACGGGGTTAAAACCGGGCGTCCCATACCCAAGCTGGGGCAGCGAAATTCCAATACGGCAGGGGTACACTTTGATAATGTGCGGGTTCCAAAGGAAAACATGCTTGCCGGGCCCGGCGAAGGTTTTATTCTGGCCATGCGCACGTTTTCCCGCACCCGGCCGTCTATCGGCGCATTTGCCGTGGGTGCGGCCCGTTCTGCCATGGAGTTTGCCATTGATTATGCAAAAAAGCGCCGGACATTCGGGGCCAAATTGTCAAATTATCAGGCCATCCAGTTTAAAATAGCTGAAATGTATCAGAAAGTGGAAGCATCTCGTCTCCTTGTTTTAAAGGCGGCCTGGGAGGCTGACAATGGAATGGATCCCACCATATCCGCATCGGTTGCCAAGTTTTACGCCACGGAATCGGCAGTTCAAGTGGCAAGTGAGGCTTTGCAGATATTTGGCGGCTACGGCTATACCAGGTTTTTCCCTGTGGAAAAACTTTTGCGGGACATCCGGGTCTATCCCATATATGAGGGAACCAGTGAAATCCAGCGCATGATAGTGGCCGGCCATGCCTTAAATGGCTATGAACCTGTGATGCCGCCCCTGGAAAATATGCCGATGCACCGGGAGCGGCATCCGGATGAAACAGGTATCCAGGGTCAGCCTGACACTGATGCCTGGCGGTGCCGCATGTGCGGCTACGTTCATTACGGCCAAAATCCCCCTGAACAGTGTCCGTATTGTTTCTTTCCTGAGTCTGCCTTTGACCGGGTGGCCGGGGAAGATCAGCAATAGCACGTTTTTATATGTTCACCAGCTCGTACTTACGGCTGCCCAGTTTGAGCTCTTCTGAGTAGGAGAGCTGCCTGCTCCAGTCCACATTCGGATAGACGCCCCGGAATTTGTCATCGCCTGAGTCCATATGGGTGGACAGGCATGAGCCGGGCAGGGCTGGTTCCCGGTTGACCAGGTCAACGCTTGCCTGGTCAATGGCAACGGGGTCAGTTGATGCAACTATTCCAATATCCCTTACAATGGGGGCGTCATTGTAGGGAACGCAGTCACATGCCGGTGAAACATGATTTATGAAGTTGATATAAAGGGTTTTGCCGGTTTTGTTTTTCAAAACACCCATGGTGTATTCAACCATTCTTTCCAGAAAGGCCTCTCCTGACTGGGACCACTGGATTTGAATTGCCCCGTTTTGGCAGATCAGGATGCATTCCCCGCAGCCAATGCATAGCTCCGGGTTGATCCGGGCCTTGTCATCGACCATCTCAATGGCTCCGGCAACACAGTGATCTGAGCAGTCCCCGCAACCGATGCATTTCTTTTCTTTGACCTTGGGGCCGACACCGGAATGCTGCTCCATTTTTCCCCGCCGCGAGGCGCAGCCCATGCCAATATTTTTGATTGCCCCGCCGAAACCGGAAAGCTCATGTCCCTTGAAATGGGCAATGGAAATCAGGGCATCGGCATTTACGATTTCAGTTCCGATATAGACATCTTTAAATCGCTTCTGATCAATATTTACTTCTGTCTCTGTGCGCCCCCTCAGGCCGTCGGCAATAACGAGGGGAGCCTGAACCACGGAATAGGCAAAGCCGTTTGCAATGGCGGTCATCAAGTGTTGTGCTGCATCGCCACGGCTTCCGGCATACAGGGTATTGGCATCCGTTAGAAATGGAAATCCGCCTGCTTTTTTAACACGCTCCACAATATGGCGGACATAGACCGGCCGAATAAAAGCCGTATTTCCCAGTTCCCCGAAATGCAGCTTTAAAGCTACCAGGTCGCGCTTTTTGATGCAGCTGTCAATTCCTGCGGCCTCAATTAAGCGCTGCAGCTTGGAAATTCCGCTGTCTTTGTATGTAGCGCGGAAATCCATGAAATAAACCCTGCTTGTCATACAGCCTCCTTTTGATGCAAAAGCTCTTGCAATGGTTTCTGGATTGACATAGTTAATAACCATTTCGAACCTAAACTGAGCGTTTCAAATTTTTAAAATTTTTAGTTCCATCAGTTCAGGTCAGGTTGAATATATATCAAAAAAAAAATAATCGCAAATTCCTCCAGGAAGGTTTTAATGTTTGACCGTCGGCTCATTGAATATTTTGACTGGTGGCTGCTGGCATTGACTCTTCTGCTCGGTGCCGTTGGCATATTTTTGATTTACAGCGCGGTTAATGCCGGCGGCGGCAGTTCTCTGTCCGGGCTTTATGTAAGGCAGATATGCTGGTTTTCCGCCGGCATGGTTCTTATGGTACTCAGCTTTGTTTTCTCATATAAAAGGCTTTACTGGATCAGCCCGTTTGTCTATGCAGGCTGTGTGCTGCTTTTGCTTTTGGTGCCCGTTATCGGGAAAAGTATCGGAGGCTCCACCCGCTGGCTGGATTTGGGTTTGTTTGTTCTGCAGCCTTCTGAACCTGCCAAACTTGCCGTCATCCTTATGCTTGCACGTTATTATGCCCGCCACGCCAAGCCCGAAGGCCTGCGGCTTCAAGACCTGATCCCGGGCGCACTGATTGCAGGAGTTCCTTTTGTCCTGATTGCCGGTCAGCCGGATCTTGGAACAGCCGGTATCATCGGACTTGTTGCTGCAACCATGACCCTGTTTGTAAAAATAGAAAGAAAAACACTTCTTTTTCTGTTCGCCCTGGCCTTTGTGGTCCTGCCCATGAGTTGGTATGTATTGGAAGAATACCAGCGTACACGGATACTAATGCTTTTTTCCCCGGAAAGCGATGCCCTTGGGGCAGGCTATCATATCTTGCAGTCCAAGATTGCGGTGGGTTCCGGAATGCTGCACGGCAAAGGTTATATGGAGGGAACCCAGAATATATTAGCGTTTCTGCCTGAGCAGCACACAGATTTTATTTTTTCGGTTCTTGCCGAAGAGTTCGGATTCATAGGCTCCATAGGCCTTTTGGTGCTTCTGCTGCTGCTGATCGCCTTTGGGCTAAACATCGCAGATGCATGCAGGGACGCCTATGGAACCATTCTTGCCGTTGGTATTACCTCAATGATTTTCTGGCAAAGTGTTATCAACGTTGGAATGGTAATGGGGCTGATGCCGGTGGTGGGAATGCCGCTGCCGCTGATCAGCTACGGGGGGTCTTCGCTTATCACGGTGATGCTGTCCCTGGGGTTGCTTCTTAATATAAGCATGCGGCGTTTTGTTGCATCATAGTGTTGAATTTTTTACAGAGCCGTCTGAAAAGATACTTTTTTTTTAAGCCGTCTGATTAAAATTTTTTGAATGGTTGTCAAAATTATTTGACAAAACAGGAAAGCAGATGGTATGGAGTATTGCTTTAAAATGATGGTTTCCGGCAGATGCAGGCGGATTTATGTTACAAGTATTCAGGCGGAGGTTTATCCTATGATCAGTGTTGATGGATCGGTGTTCATCCAGATGGTGAATTTTTTGGTGCTAATCTGGGCTTTGAATTTCATTGTGTATCGTCCTATCCGGGGGATACTTGCCCAGCGCAAGGAAAAAGTCGAGGGGCTGGAGCAGGGCATTTCAAGATACGAGCAGGATCTTGCTGAAAAGGAGCAGGCGATTCAAGCCGGGATTCAGCAGGCCAGGGAAAAGGGCCAGAAGGAAAAGGAAACGCTTGAAGAGCGGGCCCGGGAGCATGAGCAGCAGATGATGGAACAGATCAATGAAAAGGCCCGTACAGATTTGGCTGAAATCCGGGAAAGGGTTGCCCGGGAAACGGAATCCGTACGGATGTCTCTTCAAAAGCAGGTCGACCAGTTTGCGGATCAAATCAGCGAAAAAATACTGGGGAGGACGGTTTGATGATTTCGGGGAAATTTCAAAAATTCAATATACGTACGGCAATTTTCTTCGCCGGTCTGTTCATGCTGGTCTCTGCCGGCATCGTTTTTGCGGCAAGCGGAGGCAACGGGGACCACGGGGGGTCTGGATGGGTTGCCGATGATACCTACAGGGTGCTTAACTTTATTGCACTTGCCCTGATTCTCTTTTTTGTTTTAAAGAAACCTGTTAAGCAGTTTTTGGGCGACAGGGTCAGGGTTATCCGGGAACAGCTCGATGACCTGGAAGCCCAGAAACAGGAAACAGAAAAAAAACTCGCCGAATATAACGACCGGCTTGCCGTATTGAGCCAGGAAGCTGAAAAAATAATAGATCAATACCGCCAGCAGGGTGAGAGTTTAAAAGATAAAATACTCCAGGAGGCCGAGTCGGCGGCAGGCAAGCTCGAAGATCAGGCACGACGCAATATTGAGCGGGAATTTGCCCAGGCCAAGCTTAAGCTGGAAACCGAAGTTTTTCAAAAGGCTATTGAAAAGGCGGAAGAAAAGCTCAAACGGATTACCACTCCCGAAGACCAGGAGAAACTTGTTCAAGAATATCTAACTAAGGTGGTGACAAAGTGAGAAGCTTAGCAATCGCAAGACGTTACGCCAAGGCCTTGATATTGATCGGCAGGCAGGACGGGCAGGCGGAACAGTACCGGGAAGAACTCCAGGCGTTTGTGGGACTGCTGGATGCACAGCCTGAATTTGAGACAATCGTCAGCAATCCGCTGCACAGCACTGAAAAAAGGCAGCGGGTTTTGACGGCTGTGCTCAATGAACTGGAAATTTCAGCGGTTATGCGATCCTTTGTAACCCTTCTGTTTAAGAAAAAGCGGCTCGGTTACATACGGGATATCAATGATCACTACAACAAACTCGCAGATGAATTAAAGGGCATTGTGCGTGCCGAACTTACATCGGCAGCGGAGCTTTCCTCTGATTCTTTCGAGCAAATCCGCTCATCTTTGACCCGGCTTACAGGCAAGGATGTGCTGCTTGAGGCAAAACTTGACCCCGAGCTTATTGGCGGGGTTGTGACGAGGATAGGGGATCTTGTGCTGGATGGCAGCATTCGGACACAACTGAAAAATATGCGTGAATCATTAAAAAGGGGTGAGAGTGTCTAATGGAAATAAAAGCCGAAGAAATCAGCCAGATTATTAAGGATCAAATCCAGGAGTTCGACAAGAAGGTAGAGCTCAGCGAAACCGGAATCATCTTGTCGGTTGGTGACGGCATCGCCCGCGTATACGGCCTTGATAAAGTCCAGGCCCTGGAATTGGTAGAGTTTCCCAACGGGGTGCTCGGGCTGGCCATGAACCTTGAAGAAGACAATGTCGGTGTTGCAGTTATGGGCGAGGTTACCGACATCAAGGAAGGCGACATTGTCAAGCGCACAGGGCGCATTGCCGAGGTTCCGGTTGGCGAAGCTGTTTTGGGCCGAGTTCTTTCAGCTGTCGGGGAGCCTGTTGACGGCAAGGGTCCGATCGAAGCAACAGAAACCCGGCGTATAGAGATGGTTGCTCCTGGAGTTATTGACCGCAAAAGCGTTCATGAACCGATTTATACCGGCTTAAAGGCCATCGACGCCATGACGCCTGTTGGCAGGGGGCAGCGTGAGTTGATCATTGGTGACCGGCAGATCGGCAAGACCGCTGTAGCCATTGATGCCATTATCAGTCAGAAGGGAAAGGGCGTATACTGCATCTATGTAGCCACAGGTCAGAAGCGTTCTACAGTTGCCCAGGTTGTGGCCACCCTGGAAAAGCACGGCGCCATGGAATATACAACAGTTATTTCAGCCTGTGCCAGCGACCCGGCCACCCAGCAGTACGTATCGCCTTATGCCGGCTGTGCAATTGGTGAGTATTTCCGGGATAACGGCAAGCATGCCCTTATTGTTTATGACGACCTTTCCAAGCAGGCTGCCGCCTATCGTCAGGTTTCACTGCTTATGCGTCGTCCCCCCGGCCGTGAAGCTTACCCCGGTGATATTTTCTACAACCATTCCAGGCTGCTGGAACGCGCTGCAAAGCTAAACGATGAACTCGGAGCCGGATCCCTTACAGCCCTTCCGATTATTGAAACCCAGGCAGGCGACGTTTCCGCATATATTCCCACAAATGTTATTTCCATTACCGACGGTCAGATTTATCTGGAACCCGGCCTGTTTTTCGCAGGCGTTCGCCCGGCTATCAACGTCGGTCTCTCGGTTTCCCGCGTTGGCGGTGCTGCCCAGGAAAAGGCCATGAAACAGGTAGCCGGTACGCTGCGGCTCGATCTGGCTCAGTACCGGGAGCTTGAATCGTTTGCTGCTTTCGGCTCGGATCTTGATGCAGCAACCCAGAAACAGCTTCTGCGTGGTGAAAGACTTGTTGAGATCCTCAAACAGCCCCAGTATCAGCCCCTGCCCCTGGAAAAGCAGGTTTTGATCCTTTATGCCGGTGCCAAGGGTTTTCTCGACAAATTTCCAACCAATGTGCTGGCCAAATACGAAGCCGGTCTTTATCAGTTTGTTGAAAGCCGGTATCCCGAAATTCTTTCAGGTATTGATGAAAAACGGGCAATCACGGATGAAATTGATGAGAAGCTCCAAAAGGCCCTCACCGAATACGGTGAAGAGTTTAAGGATACTATCAAATAGGTTTCAGCCGTTTAAATGCAACCGGATAACAAGCGAATAAGGCGAGTCGATATATGGCATCCCTAAAAGAAGTCAAATCAAAGATCACTGGCGTCAAAAAGACCAAGCAGATTACCAAGGCCATGAACATGGTGGCTGCCTCCAAGCTGCGGGGCGCCCAAACGGCCATGGAGTCTTTTCATCCGTACGCGGAAAAATTCGCTGAGGTGCTGGGCAATATCGCCGGAAAAGCCGGGGATGATGTCAGCCCTTTGCTGATTGACCGGGAGGAAGTCAAGAATGTGCACATTGTACTGCTTACTTCCGACCGTGGTCTTTGCGGCGGGTTTAACACCAACCTGATTGAGGCGGCCGAAGCATTCATGGAAGAAAAGGTCAGTGCCGGTCTCAACGTATCTTTTACCAATTTTGGGAAAAAAGGCCGCAATTGGTGCCGTAAGGAAAAGCTTACCATCGTTGATGAATACCTGAATGTGGTGGGTGGAAAAATCGGTTTCAACGTGGCGGCAACTTCTGCGCAAAAGTTCATTGATGCATTTTTAAAGGGAGAGTACGACGAAGTTTATGTGGTATTTTCAAGGTTTGTTAGCATGGCCAGTCAGCCTCCGTTTGTTCAGCAGCTGCTGCCAATACCTGTTATCGAGGCCGCAGGGGAGGCCCAGGAAACCGTGGAGGAAGAAAAAGGGTACATGCCCGAGCATATCTGCGAGCCTTCCCCCGATGAACTTCTAAACGCCATGCTTCCCAGAAACGTTTACGTACAGCTGTTTAATGCACTTCTGGAAACAACTACAAGTGAACATGCTTCCCGGATGCGGGCAATGGACAATGCCACCAAGGCATGTGATGATATGATCGAAAGCCTCACCCTGGCATATAATAAGGCCCGGCAGGCTGCAATTACAATGGAACTGATGGATATCGTCGGCGGCGCCGAAGCCCTGCGGGGATAATCCACAACGTCAATTCTGCGTTTATAGGATAGGAGGTCGATTCATGGCAGAGAATATGGGTAAGATTACACAGGTTATGGGGCCTGTGGTTGACGTCGAGTTCGAGCAGGGCAAACTGCCGGAAATTCTGACAGCTTTGCTGATTACGAACCCGACGATCAATGATCAGGAAGACAACCTTGTGGTGGAAGTAGCCCAGCATCTGGGCGACAATGTAGTTCGTACAGTTTCAATGGACGTAACCGACGGCCTGGTACGGGGCATGCCTGTAAAAGATACCGGAAACCCGATTATGGTTCCTGTTGGCGAGCCGGCCCTTGGCAGGGTTCTAAATGTTGTGGGACGTCCTGTTGATGGACTGGGTCCGGTAAGCAATGAAAATATGTCCCCGATCCACCGGCTTGCTCCTGCACTTACCGAACAGGACGTTTCAGTGCAGGTACTGGAAACCGGAGTAAAGGTTATCGATCTGCTGGTTCCTTTTCCCCGGGGCGGCAAAATGGGGTTGTTTGGCGGTGCCGGCGTTGGCAAAACCGTTATTATGATGGAGATGGTCAACAATATTGCCATGCATCATGGCGGTATTTCCGTGTTTGCCGGTGTTGGAGAGCGGACTCGCGAGGGAAATGACCTTTACCATGAAATGAAGGATTCAGGCGTTTTACCCAAGGCCGCACTGGTTTACGGTCAGATGACCGAGCCCCCTGGTGCCCGTATGCGCGTTGCACTCAGCGCCCTTACCAGTGCAGAGTATTTCCGTGATCAGGAAGGCCAGGATGTGCTTTTGTTTATTGACAATATTTTCCGGTTTACACAGGCGGGCCAGGAAGTTTCCTCACTTCTTGGGCGCATGCCGTCTGCCGTTGGTTACCAGCCGACATTGGCAGTTGAGCTCGGGGAACTCCAGGAGCGCATCACCTCCACTCACAAGGGCTCCATTACTGCTGTACAGTGCGTGTATGTGCCCGCAGACGACCTTACCGACCCTGCTCCTGCCACCACTTTTGCCCATCTCGACGGAACCGTGGTTTTATCCCGACAGATTGCAGAGCTTGGTATCTATCCTGCTGTTGACCCGCTGGATTCCACCTCGCGCATTTTGGACGCAAATTTTATCGGCGAGGATCATTACCGGGTAGCCCGGGAAGTGCAGATCACTCTGCAGCGCTACAAGGACTTGCAGGACATCATCGCCATTCTGGGCATGGAAGAGCTCTCCGACGAAGACAAGGTGACTGTTGCCCGCGCCCGCAAGATTCAACGTTTTCTTTCTCAGCCCTTCCACGTTGCTGAAACCTTTACAGGGCTGAAAGGGGCCTTTGTCAAGATTGCAGACACAATACGGGCTTTCCAGGAAATATGTGAAGGAAAGCACGATGACCTTCCTGAACAGGCATTCTACATGGTGGGCACCATTGAAGAAGCAGTGGAAAAAGCCAAGAACATGGCTTCTTCATCCTAAGAAATAGAAGGAGCTTCACATGGCGGAAAATATCCAGCTTGAAATAGTTACCCCGGAAAAATACGTTGTAAGCGAACCGGCCCAGATAGTTATGGCTCCCGGAACACTCGGAGAATTCGGCGTTCTTTCCGGACATACTCCTTTCCTGACATCCCTGCAGGTCGGCAAGGTGCACTACAAGGATGCCAGCGGCAAGGAGCACTTTGTTTTTGTGAGTGGTGGATTTGCAGAAGCCCTTCCTGACCGGGTTACCATTCTGGCCGAATCAGCGGAGCGCGAGGAAGATATCGACTATCAGCGCGCCAAGGCGGCATATGATCGGGCCCAGGAGCGACTGGCCAGCCAGAAGGATGACCTGGATTTTGCAAGGGCCCAGTCTGCTCTCCAAAGAGCCTTGGTGCGGCTTAATATGGTTCAGGGTTCATCATCAGCAAGCCATTAAAGGCGGTTTGGCGGATCCGGGGATCCATATACGCAAATATTTGAAAATCAAAGCCACAAGTCAGTGGATGATAAAACTCAAAAAGGGCAATTCCATTCCAATGGTTTGCCCTTTTTTCCTTGTTTGCAGAGTAGAAGACATGTCTGAAAGTTCAAAAAATAAAAATGTTTCGGCAATCATCCTTGCTGCCGGCAAGGGAACCCGCATGAAGTCAGATAAGGCCAAGGTCTTGCATCTTCTTGCAGGCAGGCCGCTGGTGCTGCATGTCCTTGATGCTTGCGTTCCAATTGTTGACAACACAGTTGTTGTCGTTGGAATCCAGGCCGCAGATGTTAAATCTGTTGTTTCCTCCCACGTAGCTGTTGATTTTGCCCATCAGTCACAGCAATTGGGTACAGGCCATGCTGTTTTGTGCGCCATGCCGGAGCTTCCCGACTCCGCAAGGCATATACTGATTTTGTGCGGAGATGTCCCCCTTATCACTCCATATACACTTGAGCAATTGATTGCTGAACATATACGAAGCAAAAATGAGGTAACGGTTTTGGGGGCAAAAATTGATAACCCTGAAGGCTACGGCCGCATCAAGCAACGAAATGACGGAACCGTTGAATGCATTGTGGAAGAATCGGATGCCACCCCGGCAGAAAAGGTAATCAACACTGTAAATACAGGAATTTACTGCGTGGAAAGGCAATTTCTGGAAAAGGCGCTTGCTGGGATCAGCACAGACAATGCTCAGGCTGAAATGTATTTGACCGATATCGTCGGAATTGCTGTCGATGAAGGCAGGCGCGCAGGACTTGTTATCTGCCGGGATAATCGTGAAATGGTTGGGGTCAACAGCCTTGAGGATCTTAAAAGGGCTGAAACCCTTATTGCTTCAAAATGAAAAGCCTTGACTTTCGTTGTTGTCAACCTTATATAACAAAAAAGAGGTGAGACAGTGGAAACCGATGAAGTGATGATTCAGCTGGATTCCCTTCAGGAAAAAGTGGAACATCTAATTGAAAGGTGTAATACTCTTGAACGGGATAATACTGATTTAAGCGCCAAGATACGACAGCTTGAATCGGAATTGGATCAAAAGACAGAGGCCGAAAATCAATTTATACGGCAAAAGACTCAAATTCGATCCAGAATCGATAGTTTGCTGGCCAAACTCAACAATGCAGCTCAAAACCCGGTCCCTGAAGAATAAGAAGAATAACCGGAACGGTTTTACGGCAGGATGACCATGTCCCAATTGGAACAGATCATTACAATAGAGCTTTTGGGTGAATATTTTAAGTTCAGGGCTGACGAAGACAGCCGTATGGATGCCAGGGAAGTTGCAGCATACCTGGTCAAGGAAGTCAACCAGGTGGCATCGCGTTTTCCTTTGCATTCACAAAAAACCAACAAGCTTGCCATTGTTGTGCTTGCTGCCCTTAACATGGCCAAAGAGCATATGGAATTGCAGATTCAGTACGACGAGTTTATGCAGTCCGTAGCTGACAGGGCCTCAAGAATGGATCGGATGATTGCGTCTGGCCGGCGTCATTGACGGCCAGCAGGTTTTTTATTGTCGGGCATCAGGACTCAACCGTGAAATATTGAGAAAAAATAAGATCCCCTGCTATGTGCGTGATTGAAAAGTGCCCCTTGACCCAACACCTATGAAAACGGGAGCCTTCCCTGGTTTTGGTGTGCAAGTTCCGCATGTACGGAAAAGCCTGAAGAAGCCATAAGGCGCCCACCTCAATGAGCCCGGTTCAAGGCTCTTTCAACACGGCGTGGCGGGGGCTTATTTTCTCGGCAATATTTACGAGTGATATTTTTTCTTTTCCGGCGGCAATAAAGCCATTACCTGAATTTCTGCCCTGCTGAATCATGACATTCTTTCCGGCTGACTCCCTTGATTTACCTGCAATATTTAAATTAATCAACAATGCCGGCTCACCCGGCTAACGGCTGAGTCGAAGGTATTGTAACGGAAATCTAACACACTCCGGGACCCCTTTTTTTCGCAAATCAGGACCGTTGCCGGATTGTATTTTCAGGGGGCAAGAATGGACGGAAGCTATATTTTAATGATCATTGCCGGCGCTGTATTGGGATTTGTAGGCTCACAGCTTTTGCGGGAAAAGTTTGCCGGCCAGAAAATTTCCGACGCCGAAGAAAAAGCCAAAATGATTGTGGAAACGGCCGAACGCAAGGCTGACTCATTGATCAAGGAGGCCCAGCTGGAAGCCAAGGATCGTCTTTTCAAAATGAAAAGCGATTTTGACGCTGAAACCGCAGAGACTCGTGATGAACTTAAAAAACTGGAAAAACGTCTTCTTTCCAAAGAAGAAAACCTTGACAAGAAAAATGAACAAGTCGAACAGCAGGCAAGGGATAACGCCCGCACTGAACGCGATCTCCAGGAGCGCGAGGCAGGAATAGCAAAACGGGAAAAGCACTATCAGGATCTCATTGACGAACAAAAACGGCAGCTGGAAACCATCTCCGGAATGACCGCCGATGCGGCCAAGGAATTGCTTCTGCAGTCCATGGAAAATGAAGCTCGTCATGACAGCGCTAAAATGATCAAACGCATTGTTGCCGAAGCAAAGGAAAATGCCGACAAGGAAGCAAAAAAGATCATGGCCACTGCCATACAAAGATATGCCGGAGATTTTGTTGCCGAAAGAACTGTTTCCGTGGTTCAGCTGCCTGACGATGAGATGAAGGGCCGAATAATCGGAAGGGAAGGCCGTAATATCAGGGCTCTTGAGGCAGCTACCGGAATTGACCTTATTATCGATGATACCCCTGAAGCTGTCATTCTATCAGGTTTTAACCCTGTACGGCGTGAAGTGGCAAGGCTTTCTCTTCTCAGGCTCATTGAAGACGGCCGGATTCATCCTGCAAGGATAGAGGACGTGGTCAAAAAGGTTGATCAGGAGGTTGAAGCCACCATCAAGGAAGCCGGCAACCAGGCGGCATTTGACCTGGGTGTTCACGGTATTAACAATGAACTTGTCAAATACCTGGGCCGTTTAAAATTTCGGACCAGTTATGCCCAGAATGTGCTTCAGCATTCCATTGAGGTAGGTTTCCTGTGCGGTGCAATGGCAGCAGAGCTGGGTTTAAATGTTAAACTGGCAAAGCGGATGGGGCTGCTCCATGATATAGGCAAGGCAATAGATCATGAGGTTGATGGCAGCCATGCTGAAATTGGAGCCCGGGTTGCAAAAAAATACGGGGAATCTCCCAAGGTGGTTCATGCCATTGCAGCCCACCATGAGGATATTGAGCCTGAATCAGTCTATGATCTCCTGGTGCAGGCCTCAGACAGTCTCTCCGGAGCAAGGCCCGGTGCACGCAAGGAACTGCTTGAAAATTACATAAAGCGGCTTGAAGATCTTGAAGCAATTGCCAAAGAAGCCAAAGGTGTTGCCAATGCCTACGCGATCCAGGCCGGCCGTGAGCTTCGGGTCATTGTGGACGGGGGCAAAATGACAGATGATGACGCTGTTATCATGAGCAAGGATATTGTTAAGAAAATCGAGGAAAAGCTGACGTTTCCCGGACAGATCAAAGTGACTGTCATAAGGGAGACACGTGCAGTGGAATACGCCAATAAATAGTTGTTAAACTTAAGAATTTTTAAGTTTCGATGAGCCTGTAAAAAGTCATTTTTTTACAGGCAGGTGTCTGCCCCGGGCCCTTGCAGGGCTTGGGGCAAAAAAACAAGAATACATGCAAAAAAGCCGGAAAAGAGTGGATGTCATGAATGTATTGGACTCTCTGCAGGAACGCGGCTTTGTGGAAGCCACCACCCATGATGAACAATTAAAACAACTGCTGGAAGCAAAAGAGCCTGTTACCTGCTATGTCGGTTTTGACCCAACAGGATCAAGCCTGCATGTGGGGCACTTGTTGCCGATAATGGCACTTTCTCACATGCAGCAGGCAGGCCACCGGCCCATAGCACTGGTAGGTGGCGGGACCGGTCTTGTAGGCGATCCGAGTGGAAAGACTGAAATGCGTCAGCTTCTTACTCTGGAAATGGTCGAGGAAAATGCCAACGCAATAAAAGGTCAGCTATCAAGCTTTATAGCTTTTGAAAGTGGGAATGCGGAACTTCTCAACAATGCTGACTGGTTGACCGGGCTGAAATACATAGAGTTTTTACGCGACATAGGACGTCATTTCTCCGTTAACAGGATGATAAAGGCCGAAAGCTACCGGATCAGGCTTGAGTCCGAGGAAGGGCTTAATTTTATTGAATTCAATTACATGCTGCTTCAGGCCTATGACTTTTTAAAGCTTTATGACAGTCACGGATGCCGGCTGCAGATGGGGGGCAGTGATCAATGGGGCAATATTGTAGCCGGCATTGATTTGATAAGGCGGATGCGTCAGACAGAGGCATACGGCCTGACCTTCCCCCTTGTAACCACCAGCAGCGGCGCAAAAATGGGCAAAACCGCCCAGGGGGCAGTGTGGCTGGACGCTCAAAGAACAAGCCCCTATGACTATTACCAGTATTGGGTAAACACCGATGATCCGGATGTAGTGAAATTTTTGTATTTGTTCACTTTTCTGCCAAGCCAGGAAATCAGTGCGATTAAGTCTCTAAAGGATGCCGATATTAATAATGCCAAGGCAGTGCTTGCCTATGAGGCCACAAGACTGGCCCATGGACGCCGGGAGGCGGTCAGTGCTTTTCAGGCAGCTTCCCGCATGTTTGGAGCCCGCCAGATTCCTGAATCATTGCTGCCATCAAGCGATATACCCAGAAGCCCGGCTGCAGAAGATAACACTGGAGTGCCCTGCTCGGTATTTGAAAAGTCCCAACTCGATAATGGAATCCCGGTCTTCAAGCTTTATCCCCAGGTAGGGCTTGCGGAGTCCGCCAGTGCAGCGCGCAGACTGATAAAGCAGGGTGGCGCCTATATAAATGGAAAGCGCATTGATCAGCACGATTACATGGTTAGTTCGGAAGA
>JAABTZ010000167.1 GCA_011389605.1 Desulfobacteraceae bacterium | reverse complement strand
AGAGCATAAACTTTTAAAGTTTGCATTTTTTGAGTCTTTTTATACCACCCTTGGCGGTGTGCGTATACGCTGCTTTCGTGATCCGGAAAAGGAAAGCCGGGTCCTGGAGCTTATGGGCAGCCATCCGTTTTTCATGCACGGCACCTCTTTCAGGGATGAAAAGGGAAACAATGTCCGGGTGCTTGATATTGTGCGGGGAACCAATTTTTTTGTTAAAACAGGCAGCCTTGTCATGGATCATAGGACCTATTTTGAAACACGGCTGCCCGATATCCTCAAGCACCTTCTGAAGGCATTTGATGCCATCCGGGAGCTTCATGTAAATGGCTTAAGGCACGGAGATATCCGCAATGATCACCTCATTGTCGAGCAGAACACGGGCAATTATGTGTGGATAGATTTTGACTATGATTATGATGCACCGGAAAATCCGTTCAGCCTGGATCTGATCGGAATGGGAAACATTTTGCTTTATGCCCTGGGAAAGGGCTTTCACGAACTTTACATGATCGCCACTGATCAGGGCCGGTACCGTGACCTGATCGACAGAATAGATGCCGATGATTTCTCCCTTTTGGACAAATCGCGGTTTATGAACTTAAAAAAAATTTATCCTTATATTCCTGAGGGGTTAAATGACATCCTGATGCATTTTTCCAGGGGAACCCAGGTTTTTTATGAAACCACCGACGAGTTTCTCGAAGATTTACACAAGGCGGTTGCCGGTTTCTGCCTGACATGATAAAAACCTAAATTGAGCGATTCCGGCATGAATGGAGGATACGGCATTGGGTACTTCAATTCTGGTTCCGCTAAACGATTCAATCAGTTCCCGGGGCGTGGTAAATTTTTTAATAAACATGTCTATCTGCCCGGACGCTGAAATTACTTTTATCCATATTTTCAGAAAGCCAAGCTCAGGCGAGGATTTGATGGGCAAAAAATTCATGGGAGAACAGCCTGCGCGCATGCATGACATGCTTGAAAAGGCCCGCCAGAGGCTGGTGGAGGAAAAGGGATTTGATCCTGAAAAAATTTACATACAGCTTGTTAAAGAGCCTTATCCAACGGTGACCGAGGGCATAATTGATTATTTCGGCAATGGGGGCTATGATATGCTGGTTATCGGCCGGAAAAAAATGTCGAAGTCCGAGGAATTTGTACTTGGAGATATCAGCATCAAGCTCATCCGGGCGTTGGGTAAAACAGCCGTACTTGTCGTTAAATCGGGTTAGGGAGGAATAAATGAAGAAGGACTGCCTTTTTTGCAAAATAGCCAGCAAGCAAATGGATGCCCAGTTGCTGATGGAAACCGATGACCTTGTTGTTTTCAAAGACATAAATCCGCTTGCCCCGGTGCATCTTCTGTTTGTGCCCAAGCGGCATATCCGCAGCATAAATGATCTGGAACAAACCGATGGCCCGATTCTGGAGGGACTCATCTTTGCTGCAAAGGAAATGGCCGTGAAAACAGGGGTGAACAAGACCGGATACCGCCTGTTTTTCAATGTGGAAAAAGGAGGCGGCCAGGAAATTTTTCATTTGCACATGCACATGATCGGTGGGTGGGAATCCTGATTTTTCTTCTAAAACCAGACCATAATGGAATCTGAAAATGGGCAAAACCGTTGCTGAAAAAATTTTTGACGCTCACCGGGTGGACAACCCGGCAGGAGATATTTACGTTATCGGCCTTGATGCCGTGTTCTGTCATGAAATAACAACACCTGTGGCCATAAACGATCTTGCGGCAAGGGGCAAGGACAGGGTTTTTGATCCTTCAAAGATCATGGCTGTAATCGATCATGTAACTCCGGCCAAGGACTCCAAGACGGCCATGCAGGGAAAAATTCTGCGGGACTGGGCCAGGCGCCACAACATAACTAATTTTTTTGATATCGGCAGAAACGGCGTCTGCCATGCCCTGTTTCCGGAAAAAGGGTTTGTGCGCCCCGGGTATACAATTATCATGGGAGATTCGCATACATGCACCCACGGGGCCTTTGGAGCTTTTGCAGCCGGTGTGGGGACCACTGATCTTGAGGTGGGAATTTTAAACGGTGTTTGCGCGTTTCGCTACCCGCGATCCATGAGAATTGAAATAAGCGGGCAATTGCCCGAAGGAGTTTTTGCCAAGGATCTTATCCTGTATGTGATAGGCCAACTCGGAGTCAACGGCGCAACAGACTGCGTCATCGAATTTGCCGGCCCGGCAGTAGAGTCCATGAGCATGGAATCGCGCATGACGCTGTGCAACATGGCAGTGGAGGCCGGGGCCACCTGCGGGATCTGCTATCCGGATATGACAACGGTTGATTACCTTTGGACTTTTATTGAAAAGGAATTCGAGACTCCTGAAGCGGCCCTGGCAAGCTACCGGAAATGGCTGCCCGATGAGGATGCAGCCTATGAAAAGGTCTTGCGCTTTGATGCCGGTGATCTTTGCCCCATGGTCACTTTCGGATACAAGCCCGACAATGTCCGGCCTGTCTCTGGAATGGACAAAACCCCCGTGGACCAGGTCTATATCGGCTCATGCACCAACGGCCGGATCGAGGATCTGCGGGTGGCCGCAAGGGTTCTGGCCGGAAACCGGATAAATGATTCTGTTCGGGGCATAGTTTCACCGGCAACCCCGGAAATTTACCGCAAAGCCCTTGACGAGGGTATAATCGCCACATTTATGGATGCGGGCTTTTGCGTGTCAAACCCCACCTGCGGGGCCTGTCTTGGGATGAGCTGCGGGGTGATCGCAGAAGGCGAGGTCTGTGCGTCCACAACCAACCGCAATTTCTACGGACGTATGGGAAAAGGCGGCATGGTGCATTTGATGAGCCCGGCCACGGCCGCGGCCACAGCCATTGCCGGGCACATAACCAATTCCGCGTTATTTGAAGAATAAAAGAAAGGCCAAGCACATGCAAGCATTCGGCGGCAAGGTATTGTTTCTGGACCGTTCAAATATTAATACCGATGAAATTATTCCGGCCAAGTATCTCACGGAAATTTCCAAGGAAGCATTAAAGCCTTGTCTTCTTGAAGATTTAAACCTTGAAGGCTTTGATCCTTCAAAAGACATATACGGCAGGCAGGTGGTTGTCACCCGGGCCAATTTCGGGTGCGGTTCATCGCGTGAACATGCCCCCTGGGCTCTTGAAGTAAACGGCATCCGCATGGTTATTGCCGAAAGCTATGCCCGCATCTTCCGGCAGAATATGTTTAACTGCGGCATGCTGGCAATTGAGCTGCCGGCAGAAACCATTGACCGCTTGTTTATGGAGTTTGCGGGCCCGGACACTGAGATTTATGCAGACCTTGAAGCCGGGAGGCTGCAGGTTAAAAGCCCGGGTAAACAGGCTGATATTGCTTTTTCCATTTCCGGATTTGACAGGGAGCTGGTGGCAGCCGGAGGCTGGGTGGAATATGCAGATGCCAGATACCAGGCCGCCCGATGAAAAGCTTTGAAGAATTGTTTGCTCAACCGCGGCAAAAAGCCAATTCAGTAAAACAAACAGGCGGCCTGGTGCTGCCGGCCGCCTGTTTGTCTTTTTGGTCTTGGTTTTAGTTGTTCTTGATTTCGATTTTTTTGGGTTTTGCAGCCTCGGCTTTTGGCAGAACCAGTGTCAGAACCCCGTCTTTTAATTGGGCGTCTATTTTGTCCTGATCCACAAGTTCGGGCAGGGTGAACTGCCGATAATACTGGCCTGTGTCATATTCCACTAGAATATCGGTTTCTTCGGCGCCTTCAAAGGGCTTGATTTCACCGCTCAATGTCAGGGTGTTTTCCCTGACGTCGATATTGACGTCATTGGGGGCCACCCCAGGCATATCAGCCAGAAGGGTGATGACGTTTTCATCTTCAGAAATATCGACCGGAGGGATAAATACCCGACCAGGCCGTGTCTGTTCGGCTGCTCCGGCAACCTCCTGTTTGCCCTTGACCTGCATATCCCTGCTTTGTGATTCATTTGCCATATCGCATCCTCCTTTCCCGAAAGATCCGGATAATTGACTTACGATTTAATAGTAATCTGTCTTGGTCTTGCCTTTTCAGATTTGGGAATCGTGATAGTAAGCACGCCGTTTTCCAGGCTAGCCTCTATCTTTTCGCGGTCGATATCACCAGGAAGTGTCATGGCCCTGGAAAATCTGCCCGGTTCACGCTCCCTTCTGTGATACCTGACATTTGGATCCGGCTCGATTTTGCGCTCCCCGGAAATTGTAATGTTTCTACCCGTGGTCTGGATATCGAGATCCTGTGCGGTTACGCCTGGCAGTTCGGCGCGGAGCATGTAGTTTTCCTTGGTTTCAGTCAGATTCACCAATGGAAAGACCCCTGCTGCCGGAATGCGCAAACCTGCCTCGGACTGGCCCAGCACCTGATCCAGATAGCGGCGCATCCGCTCCATTTCCTCAAAGGAATTTCTCCACCCAAAATCGGGAAAATCAAACAATCTTCTTGTGATCATTGTACTTCCCTCCTTTTGAATCAGACATTGATTTTTTAATAAATAGTTATGATCAAGCAGGCAACAATTGTCCAGCAACCCCTATACAGTTGTTTGTTTATATATATCAGGAAGTTGACCTTTTAACTGTAATTTAATCACAAACCCGAAGCTGTCAAGATGGCCCTGTGAAATTTTCCATGTAAAAATGCGGAAAAATGCTTTACAAAACTTAACGTTTACGTTACTTTTCAGGAAATGATTTTTACAGGCACGATCCCTGTATTGCCACATAAAATCCAGGTTTACGGGCATTGGCCCCGGCCATTGACAAAGGAGGTGACCATTGGATTTCGACCTTACTACTGAACAGGAAATGATACGCAGGGAGATCCGTAAATTTGCCGAAAAAGCAATCGCTCCGGTGGCGGCTGATCTTGATGAGCAGGAGACTTTTTCCTCGGAGCTAACCCGCAAGATGGGCGATATCGGTTTATTTGGTATGTTTGTTTCCGAAGAATACGGCGGTCAGGCCTTGGACTATATTTCCTATATCATTGCAGTCGAGGAGATTGCCAGGGTTGACGGCTCCCAGGCAGCTACTGTCGCAGCCGGAAATTCACTGGGAATAGGTCCTCTCCATTATTTCGGAAGCCCTGAACAGAAAAAGAAATATCTTCCAAAACTTTGCGCCGGACAAGCCCTTTGGGGATTTGGCCTCACAGAGCCCACGGCCGGCTCGGATGCCGGTGGCACCAAGACAACCGCCGTGCGTGACGGAAACGACTGGATCATCAATGGATCCAAAATCTTTATCACCAATGCCGCAAGTGATATAACCCTGGGGGTAACAGTGCAGGCAGTTACCGGCCAGCGCGATGACGGGCGTCCTGAATACACGTGTTTTCTTGTTGAAAGCGGGACTCCGGGTTTTACCGCCAGGGCCATGCACAAAAAAATGATGTGGCGGGCTTCCAATACAGCCGAGCTTTATTTTGATGATGTGCGCGTTCCTGCCGAAAATATCCTGGGCCGCCAGGGCGAGGGGTTTCATCAGATGTTAAACACTCTTGACGGAGGCCGGCTCTCCATTGGTGCCATGGGTTTGGGCGGAGCACAGGGAGCCTATGAAGCTGCATTAAAATATGCGAAACAGCGGGTTCAGTTTGGCAAGCCCATTTCCAGGTTTCAGGCTATTGCCTTTAAGCTTGCCGATTCGGCAATGGAAATTGAATGCGCCCGCAACCTGCTTTACAAAGCCTGCTGGCTGCGGGATAAAAAGCGGCCTTTCCAGAAGGAGGCTGCAATGGCCAAACTTTATTGCTCGGAGCTCATGGGCAGGGTGTCCAACCACGCTGTGCAGATCCACGGCGGATACGGATTGATGAAGGAATACAATGTTGAGCGTTTCTACCGGGATCAAAAGCTTCTTGACATAGGGGAGGGCACCTCGGAGGTGCAGCGCCTTGTGATTTCCAGAAATATAGGATGCTGACAGCCTTTATATAAGATATGCATGCAGGAGGAAAAAATGGCGGAAAAAGAAAATATTCTGTTAAAAGAAGATAGGGGCCAGGTTCGCATCCTGACGCTGAATCGCCCTGACATGATGAACTCGATTAATTTTGCCATGCTCCGGGCCTTGAAGACTGAAATCGAGTCACTGCGCTTTGATTCCGGTATCAGGGTGGTTATCATTACCGGTGCGGGGGAAAAGGCTTTTTGCGCCGGTGCGGATTTAAAGGAACGCGCAACCTTAAATGATCTTCAGGTCAGGGAATTTATCTTTACCATACGCAATCTTCTCACAGACATCGAATCTTTAAACAAACCGGTGATTTCCGCGGTCAACGGCATCGCCCTGGGAGGAGGCACCGAAATTGCCCTGGCAAGCGATCTTCGCATTGCTTCCATGCAAGCTTCCATGGGCCTGACAGAAACCCGGCTGGCAATAATTCCCGGCGGAGGAGGCACCCAGAGGCTTCCGCGCATTGTAGGGCGGGGCAAGGCAAAGGAGTTGATTTTCACCGGCCGGCGGGTGGATGCAAAAGAAGCACTGGAAATCAGTCTTGTCAACAAAATCTGCGAGCCCGACCTGCTCATGGACGAGGCATTGAAAATGGCTGAAATGATATGCGAGACCGGCCCCATTGCCATTGAACAGGCCAAGTTCGCCATTGATGCAGGCATGGAAACCGATCTTAAAACCGGCCTGGCAATAGAGTCAAATGCCTACTGGATAACTATTCCCACCCAGGACCGCCTGGAAGGGCTGGCAGCTTTCAGGGAAAAGAGAAAACCCGTGTATCAGGGAAAATAGGAGAGACAGCCCATGTCAGAACATATGAGTGAAAACAGGCAGCACTGGCTGGACCAAGAGGCAAAGCTTGATGAACGCGTAAACGAGGCCATGTGGCCCGGAGGCCAGAAAGCTGTGGATCGCCTGGCAAAACAGGGTAAAAAACCGGTCAGGGACCTCATAGACCAGCTCATTGATCCGGGTACGGAATTCTATGAGCTTTCCCGCATTGCCGGCTTTGGTGTTAATTATCCGGGAGTCGAGGACGTGCCCTGCGCAGGGGTTGTCACAGGCCTTGGCAGAATCTACGGCAACTGG
>JAABTZ010000166.1 GCA_011389605.1 Desulfobacteraceae bacterium | reverse complement strand
GGGGCGGGTGCGGTGGAATTATCTGTCTTATTATTATCTGTCGCTTTTTCTAATGCTGTTTTATCTTCTGATTGCTCACAGGATAGGGCGCTCCCGCTATGGCGTAACCATGGCTGCCATTAATGAAAACGAGGACGTGGGGCGGATGATGGGCATCAATGTAAGCCGCTACAAGGTGTTTTATTATGTTATGCCCTCAATTCTCACAGGCGTGGTGGGGTGGTTTATCGTTCACACGTTCAGGTCTTTTGCGGGTGTGACCTATCTGCCCCTGGAGTTCATGCTCAAGGTCCTTTTTATCGTTATCATCGGCGGCCGTGCCTTTGTCTTCGGGGCCATTCCGGGGGCTTATGCCGTGGCCATGCTTGAAGAAGGACTTCGCACCTTCGGCCATGTCAGCCACTGGATATTTCCCCTGGCCCTTATCGCCCTGATTTATATTCTGCCACGGGGTGAAGGGCTCTATGGCCTTTATCACAAGCGGCATCCAAGGGACTACTACCCCAAGCTGCATGTACGAAGGGAATGACCGGGTTTGCTTGCCCCGTGCATACCAGGGAGCCGGGCTTTATGATAAGCCCCAAAACACAGTTTCTAAATGGAACAAAGAGGCTTCAGACGTGATCGAAATCAACAATATCGGCATCAGTTTCGGAGGGCTAAGGGCCCTGGACAGCGTTAGTTTTTCTGTTGAAAAAAACGAAGTGGTCGGGCTGATCGGTCCCAACGGAGCGGGAAAGACCACAATGATGAATATTATCTGCGGCCTTTACAAGCCCACCGACGGCTCGATCAGTTTTGGGGGAACCGATATCACGGGGCTGGGCTCCGATAAGATTTGTAAACTCGGAATATCAAGGACTTACCAGATTCCTCAGCCATTTTACGCCATGACCGCCCTGGCTGGGGTTACCGCGGCCGTCCTGAACGGAAAGAACCGGCCCAACATGTCGCTTCAGGACGCCGGTCTTGAGGCTTCCTATTACCTTGAATTCGCAGGGCTTTTTGCAAAACGCGACGAACTGGCCAGCAATCTCAACCTCTATGAGCTCAGAATGCTGGAACTGGCAAGGGCGCTGGCCACAACCCCGAAACTTCTCCTGCTCGATGAAGTCATGGCAGGCTTAAATCCTGTTGAGGCAGAACGGGCCCTGGAGATGATCTGGAGCGCCCAGGAGCAATTCGGCGTGACTCTTTTGTGGATCGAACATGTGATGAAAATCATCATGAAGGCCGCCCAGCGGATTGTGGTTCTGCACTACGGCAAAAAAATCGCCGAGGGGCCGCCCGCCCAGATTGTCGATAATCCGGAAATTATCGAGGCTTATTTAGGGGGAAAACACTGACATGCTTGCCATCAAAAACCTGAACGCTTCCCACGGGGTCATTGCCGTACTCCATGACATATGCCTTACTGTAAAGAAAGGAGAACTGGTTTCGCTTCTCGGGTCCAACGGGGCGGGCAAGACAACGCTGCTAAACACCATTTCCGGGCTGATGCACCCGACGTCGGGATCCATTGATTTTGCCGGAAAGCGGATCGAAAAATCTCCTCCCCAGGCTGTGGTCCGTTTGGGCATATCCCAGATTCCTGAGGGAAGAAAAATTTTTCCCTACATGTCGGTAAAAGAAAATCTTTTCATGGGGGCAAGTACCCGGGCTGCCTGGGGCGGCCGCCATGCGATGTTCGATCAGGTATCGGAACTCTTCCCCATTCTCAGGGACCGGCAAAACCAGCGGGCCAGTCTCATGAGCGGAGGCGAGCAGCAGATGCTTGTCATCGCCAGGGGCCTGATGGCCCGCCCGAAGCTTCTTATGATCGACGAGCCGTCCCTGGGACTGAGTCCGGCCTTTCAAAGCCAGATCTACAAAGCGATTGAGACTCTTCCCGGACAGGGGATAACAGTGCTTCTTGCAGAACAAAACGCTCATATCGCCCTGGAAATAAGCAACAGGGGATATGTGCTGCAGGACGGCGAAATCGTTCTGGAGGGGACCGGAAGGCAGCTGCTGGCAAATGACATGATAAAACAAGCTTATATGGGAGTATAGCTTCATGCCCAACGATTATTTTTCGGATATGGCCGAGATGTTTGAGCCGTCCAAAACCGCAGAAAAGTCCGAAGCCCTCAAAGGCATACGGGTCCTGGATCTTTCCCACATGATCTTCGGGCCCAAGGCAGCCAATATCCTGGCTGAACACGGAGCTGAGGTGATAAAGGTCGAGGTCCCCTACCAGGGAGACTACTGGCGCAGTGCCACTTACTGGGGAAAGTACTGGAAGCATTCCAACCCCATGTGGCATTTTATCAACCACAGCAAGTATTTTGTAGGAATTGATGTCAAGTATCCCAAAGGAAAGGAGCTTATCCTGAAGCTGGCTGAGCAGTCCGACATCGTTATTGAAAATTTTGCCAGCGGAACCGTTGAAGCATGGGGAATCGGCTACACCCAGACACGGGTAGTGAACCCGAAAATCATTTACGCCAGTCTCAGCACCTTTGGCCAGTCAGGCCCATCACGTTTCTTCCCGGGCTGGGACCTGCTGGCCCAGGGAGCCAGCGGTGTTATCAGTTCTACCGGCTATCCCGGCACTGAACATTTTTTTAAAGTACCTGATTTTTATGGTGATTTTTATCCGGGGTTTTTTGCCGCCATGATGATCATGATGGCGCTTAATTACCGGGAAACAACCGGCGAGGGGCAATACCTTGATATCTGCCAGGCGGAGATACTCATGCGCTCCCTGTTCCAGTTTACCTACAGCAGCGCTACGGGCGAGGAACTCGGCCGCACTGGCAGCCAGGATCCCACCACTGCGCCCTCGGGGATTTTCAAAAGCTCTGATGGTAAATTTTTTGCCCTTTCAATCGGAACTGACGAGCAGTTTCAAATGCTTTGCAAGGCCATGCAAAAAGACGATCTTGCCGAAGATAGCCGTTTTTCAAGTGCTCTTGAGAGGCTCGTGCCGGAAAATGCCGGTCAGCTAAATCAGATCGCATCAGACTGGATCGGATCAAGATCATCGGAGCAAATCCTGCAGATTCGCAAAACCTGCCGTTTCCCCCTAAGCGAGGTTGAAGATGATGTGCAAATAAGCCAGGATAACTGGCGCCGGCAGCGGGGAAGCGTGGTGGAGTTTGACGACCCCATGTACAAGAAGCTTGTCATGGCAGGTTCTGCAGCCATGATGACCAAAACCCCGGGTCGGATAAAATGGCTTACACGCCCCCTGGGATATCACAACCGCTATGTGCTTAAGACCCGCCTGGGGCTTGCCGAAGAAGAAATCCGGAAACTTGAAAAGGAACATGTGGTCGGCACCTGGGATTACCGCGTGGGGCAGCGACCGCCGGTATATTACAATATGGAGGAAGACAAACTTTTTCACTACGATGGTGAGGGCGATGTCGAGTAAGGAAAAGCTGTATTCACGGCATATGCAAAACAAGAAGGCCGCCAGGCGAATTTCTGAATGGAGCAAGCTTATTTCCGGGATGATGTCTCCGGAGGGAAAACCCGAGGCCCTGAGCGACACCATGGTAATAGATCTCAGCTATGCCAATTTCACCGGAATCATTGCCGCCACGCTTTTTGCCGAGGCGGGTGCTGAAGTCATCAAGGTGGAGCCGCCCGAGGGTGATCCGGCACGGTTGATGACACCTTACGGCAAAACCATTGAAGGAACCGGGATACCGTACCTCATGGAAAGCCGGAACAAGTTTAACATCACGCTTGATATATATGACAAACAAGACCGGGAAAAACTCCTGGGGCTTATCAAAAAGGCCGATATTATCATTGAAACCTTTGAGCCCGGTCTCATGGATAGCTTGGGAATCGGCTACAGACAGCTCCGGGAGGTCAATCCAGCCCTGATTTATCTGGCCATAACACCCTATGGCCAGTATACGGAGAAGGCAAAGGAGATGGCCTCCATGCCGTGGTCGGATCTTACAAGCCAGGCTGAATCGGGGATGACGGCCCTGATCGGGGGACTGCCCGATGAACCGGAGCCCTTTAACCGGCCCACAAGGGCGGGGTTTTACGCGGCAGGCTATACGAGCGCCGTGTCGGCGGTGTGCAGCACCCTCATGGCTTTGTTTTTCAAAAGACGTACAAACAAAGGACAAATGGTCGATGTGGCCACGGCCGATTCCTACTCCTCCTGCGTTGGATTCCCGCCCACTATCGGCTATGTCTGGAATGAAGTGCGCCCCCGCTATGGAACACTTGATTACGGTCTTTGCCCCTATGGTTTTTTTAAATGCAAGGATGGCTACGTGGCCATTGCCTGTTTCAGGGATCAGGATTTCCGGGCTGCTTTGCGTATTTTGGGCCTGTGGCGGATTGAAGAGGACTGGAAAACTCTTTTGGACCGGATCACAGACGATATTGAAAGGGCAAAAAAACTTAACCGTGAAATTGAAAATGCCGTAGCTGAAATGACCTTTGACGAAATATTTAAGAAGTTCCAGGCATTCTCTCTCAAGGCGGCACGATCCAAATGGCGGGGCGGGGGAATGCCTGTTACCACCCGGATGCTTCGCCCCATGGAAGTCATGGAAGTGGAACACTGGAAGGTGCGGAATACTTTTTTTAAGGCCAATGACAAGTACTACGGCATATTCCAGGTCCCGGTCACCGGCAAAATGTCACAGACTCCACTGCGGATCAAGACAATATCGGCCCGCATCGGTGAACATACGGACTTGATTTTTGAAAAATATGGGTTAACCTGATTCCCGTAAAAAAATAGAGCAGGTCTTTGAATAAGGACAGAAAACGAACAAGGGTTGAAAAAAAATGAATAGGCAAAGCAGTAAGAAATCAGGGAAAACACGTCCTGAACTGGAAGAAGTAATTGAGCGTCACAGAAAAACGCAGGACGAAGCAAGACCGGAAGTAGTCGAGCGGCGCCACAAAAAGGGAATGCGGACAATACGCGAAAACATACGTGATTTTCTTGATGCTGATTCTTATTGCATCGAATATGGGTCACTTTCTATGGCAGCCCAGAGACGCCGTCTTCCTGCGGCCGAACTTATAGACAAGACTCCGGCCGACGGGCTTGTGGCAACGGTTGGCAGTGTAAACGGCGATTTGTTTGAATCGTCTAAAAGCCGCTGCATGGTCATAGGCTATGATTACACGGTTCTTGCAGGCACCCAGGGCTGGTTTAATCATAAAAAAAAGGACCGGATGCTTGAGCTTGCCTATAAATGGAAGCTTCCCACGGTGCTTTTTGCAGAAGGCGGCGGCGGTAGGCCCGGGGATGTGGACATGATGGAAATCATTGTGGCCGGGCTTGAATTTAAGTCTTTTTCCCATCTTGCAAGGCTTTCCGGCCTTGTGCCTCTGGTAGGTATTGTCGGCGGTTACTGCTTTGCCGGCAATGCAGCCCTGCTAGGATGCTGCGATGTGATTATCGCAACAAAGAATTCCAATATCGGCATGGCCGGTCCTGCAATGATAGAAGGCGGGGGCCTGGGGGTGTTTAAGCCCTCGGATATAGGACCTGTTTCGGTTCAGTCCCCAAACGGTGTCATTGACATTGTGGCAGAAGACGATGCTGATGCCGTGGCAAAGGCAAAACAGTACATGTCCTATTTCCAGGGAAGCCTTCCTGACTGGGAGTGCGAGGATCAGCAGCTTTTGTTTGAATGCATGCCCGAACAGAGGCGGCGGACCTATAATGTCAGAAAAATCATCAACATTATGGCAGACAAGGGCTCCGTGCTCGAATTACGGGAAAAATTCGGAGTGGGAATTATTACATCACTGATCCGGATTGAGGGTCATCCTTTCGGACTTATGGCAAATAATACCACACATCTGGCCGGGGCCGTGGATGCCGATGGTGCCGACAAAATATCGAGATTCATACAACTCTGCGATGCCTTTGACATTCCCATGATAGTACTTATTGACACCCCGGGATTCATGGTGGGGCCCGAGGCGGAAAAAAAAGCCCAGGTACGCCATTTCTGCCGCATTTTCAATAATGCCGTAAATGCCACAGTTCCTGTTTTCAGTGTTGTTTTGCGGAGGGGCTATGGCCTTGGAGCCATGGCAATGGCTGGGGGAAGTTTTCATAATTCTGATTTCATTGTATCCTGGCCAACTGGCGAGTTTGGCGGAATGGGGCTTGAGGGTGCGGTCAAGCTTGGATTCAAAAAGGAGCTTGAAGCAATCGAGGACCCGGAAAAACGCCAGGCCAGATTTGATGAGCTGGTGGCGATGCATTACGAGCATGGAAAGGCTGTTAACATGGCATCGTGTCTTGAAATCGACGATGTCATTGATCCTGCAGAAACAAGGCAGTGGATTATGTGCGGCATGCGGGCCCAGCCGGAACCGGAAAAGCGTTCCGGCAAAAAGCGTCCCAACATAGACTGCTGGTAAAGCCCACCTTACAGAAACGGTAAACCGGACGGTGCCTGCAGTAGCCAAAGTCCGGCGGATTGGATTACCGGCTGAAGATTTTGCCAAAATCAATTAGCAGATCGGTGCTGCCTTCCACCTGGTACCGGTTTTCCATAAACAGCCCGGGGCCGTCGGCCTTTCCGGTAATAATGTCCATCCAGGTTTCAAACGGCGCATAAATGGTCAGATCCGGGTCCGTGCAGGGCCCGGGCCGGCCGTTGAGGCGCTGGTTTTCAATTTTCAGATGACAGCTGCCCTCTACTTCGCCAGTGAAAACAAACTGGATGCACGCCTGCATATTTCCGGCAGCTTCCCTGTTAAAGGCCATGGTCATGATCTGGATAAAGCTTTTCATGTCATCGGGCCGGGGCACGATTTTTCTTTCATCAAATTCTTTTATGGTTATGCCTTCGGCAATGCAGGTTTTCCAGACCAGGTTTGCCACAACGCTCCAGCTGTCAAGATCGCCGATGCTTTGCTGGCAGACTTTGTCCATGGTTTCAGAAGATACCCGCCCGGTTTCAACCAGTTCTTTTCCAGCCTGCAGCGTGGCTGCAAAAATTTCCCTTACCTTCTTTCCCTGCCTGGCCGCGGCCATGGCCTCGGCCCCGGGCCGGTAGATTTCTGCTGCCAGTACATCTTTGTACA
>JAABTZ010000165.1 GCA_011389605.1 Desulfobacteraceae bacterium | reverse complement strand
GATCCCCTGGCGCACTGGACCGTTGGGGAAAATCTGGGTATTCTCGATTTTGAAAGGGCTGCAAAAATCTCCGGGGCCCGCTTCCCCTTGTATTTTGGCGATGGCGCCCTGATGGAGCGGGCGCTGATTTCTTTTATGCTAAGTCTTCATACTCAAGAGCACGGCTACAAAGAAGTTCTTCCCCCCTTTATTGTCAATCGTCATGCCATGACATGCACGGGCCAGCTGCCCAAATTTGAAGAAGATCTTTTTAAGCTCGAAGGCAGGGATTATTTTTTGATTCCAACAGCGGAAGTGCCGGTGACCAACATTCATCAGGACGAAATTTTTGATGAAGCTGACCTGCCTGTCTGTTATGCTGCCTATACCCCCTGCTTCCGGGCCGAGGCCGGTTCTTACGGAAAAGACACCAGGGGCTTGATTCGCCAGCACCAGTTTAATAAAGTAGAACTGGTCAAGTTCACGGCTCCGGAAGATTCATATGAGGAGCTGGAAAAACTGCTTGCAAACGCCGAAGAAGTGTTAAAGCGCCTTGAGCTTCCCTACAGGGTGGTGCTGCTTTGCACCGGCGACATGGGTTTTTCTTCTGCCAAAACATATGACATAGAGGTGTGGATGCCGGCCCAGCAGAAATACCGCGAAATTTCATCATGCAGCAATTTTGAGTCCTTTCAGGCCCGCCGCGCCGGTATCCGGTTAAAACGCAAGGGGCGCAAAGGCACCGAACTGGTGCATACCTTAAACGGTTCCGGGCTGGCAGTGGGCCGCACCGTGGCCGCGTTGCTTGAAAATTATCAACAGGCCGACGGCAGCGTCTTGATTCCCGGCGCTTTGCGCGAATTTATGGGCGGCAAGGAAAGAATTACACTGTGAGAGTCAATCAGTTTCCCGAAGACATCCAGCCATATTTAATCCCGGAGCCTTCCGGGGATCTTATCTACAGGTGCCTGGAATGCGGCGAGCAGTTCGGCATCCGGCACCTGCTCTATACATGTCCCGGCTGCGGACATGTGCTTTTGCTCTATGATGCCGGGTTTGATAGGTTAAGGGAGATTTCCGGCACGCTGTGGCGCAAAATTTTTGACTACAGACGGATGTTAAACATCCCGGCCCTAAACGGCATTTACCGCTATCACGAATTGATCGGTCCGATTCTGCCCCTGGACTCGGTGGTCTGGCTCGGCGAGGGACACACCCCTGTAGTGGAGGCCAATGCGCGACTGCAAAGGAAGGTGGGGCTTCGTTTTTATTTTAAAAACGACGGCCAGAATCCCAGTGCCTCCTTTAAGGACCGGGGGATGGCAAGCGCTCTTAGCTATATTCAGTATCTTATAAAGCAGGGATATGCCTCAGATGTACTGGCGGTCTGCGCTTCTACCGGAGATACCTCTGCTGCTGCGGCCCTTTATGCATCCTTTCTCCATCCGGATGTAAAATCGGCCGTGCTGCTGCCCCACAAGCGGGTCACCCCCCAGCAATTGTCCCAGCCCCTTGGCAGCGGGGCCATGGTATTTGAGGTGCCCGGAGTTTTTGATGACTGCATGAAGATAGTCGAACACCTGTCTGATCATTATAATGTGGCCCTCCTGAATTCAAAGAACGCCTGGCGTATTCTTGGCCAGGAGTCTTATTCCTACGAGATCGCCCAGGGGTTTGAATATGACATGGCCGGCAAGACGGTGGTTGCGCCTGTGGGAAATGCCGGTAACATAACCGCGATTATGAGCGGATTTTTAAAGTTTCATGATCTTGGCATCATCGACGATTTGCCCCGCATTATAGGGGTGCAGTCAGAACATGCCAATCCTGTTTACAAATATTACCTGGAACCTGACCCGCAGAAACGCCGCTTTGAGCCCGTGCAGGTCAAGCCAAGCGTTGCCCAGGCTGCAATGATCGGCAATCCAGTATCAATGCCAAGGGTCATAAGGCTGGTGGCAGAGTACAACAGGCGGGCCGGCGAGCAGAAGACTTTTGTGGTGGAGGTCTCCGAGCAGGAAATCATGGACTGGCAGCTGCGGGCCAATCGTAACGGGCACGTGGTCTGCACCCATGGCGGCGAATGTCTGGCAGGGCTGGTGGCTGCCAGGAAAAGCGGAAAGATTGCCGGCCATGAAACCGCCGTGCTTGATTCCACAGCCCATGCCCTTAAATTTGCTGATTTCCAGCAGATGTACTTTGATAATAATTTTCCTGAAGAATACGGAATAACTCCCAGATCCGAGCTGATTAACGCCCCTGAGCTGGTTCGGCCCCCCGATTTGAAGCATGTGCCTGAACCGGGCAGCCCCCTGGCCGGAAAACAGTTGGAAGATTTTGTTAAGAGAATAGCAGAAGAGATTGCCGTGCGTCTTGATTTGAAAAAGGTGTGATCCTTATGAAACCGCATCGCCTGTATGTTTTATTTTTGCCGACGATGCTGATCGGGGCGGCGGTTGTGATGCTTTTGATGCCTGCAAAGAGCCCGGCGGTATTTTATCAGAAGCATTATGCGGTGGAACAGGACCGGGGTAAGGATATTTTGTGCGATCCTTATGTTGTGCAGCAAAATGATTACGTGCTCAAGCTGCTTGAACAGCGGGGGGATATCGCATACAAGGATTTCCCCAGGTTTCTTGAAATTTTCATGCGCATTAACCCCAACGTGCGTGATCTTGACCTTATCTATCCCAATCAGCATATCCTTATTCCTTTGCGGGTCCTGGAGCCCGGCACACTTACCGGCCAGGAAAGCGGCCGTGTCAGCATTCCCGTTATTCCCATAACCAGCCTTCCGGATGCTCTCATGCAGTTTTCCGATTCCTATACCGTGCAATACGGGGACTGGATTTCCAAACTTATTTCCAGGCGTTTCGGAAGGTATGGATCTGACGGCTACCGGCGCGGCATGCGACTTTTTACTATGATGAATCCGGAAATAAAAGACATTGACCGGATCAGGGTCGGAAGCCGGATCAGGCTGCCGAAACCCGGAGTGCGAAATGAGCCCTGGTTTGCCGATCTTACTCAGCAGGATTCGCCCCCGCCTGGATCGTCTTCTGAGTCCGGTGAAAAGGTTGTATCCATGGACCTGGATTTGCAACAGCAAACCGCCAGGCAGTCTGCAGCCGTTGCCGATCTGGCTGAAATCGATGAGCCGCCTGCCGATCCCCGGGAGGTTTCGGTTTCAGTTCAATGGTTTGCCGATCTTTCCGTGCTTGCCCGGGCAGCTCAGATTCTTGATGTACGGATTTTTGACAAAGGCCGGTATTTTTTTCCGCGCCCGGGAAACGAGGATCTGGCCATTGACTTGTCCAGGACGCCGATGCTGGAAACAGGTGATGGCAGAAAGTTTCTTTTAACCCGTCGGGACTGGCTGAGTCCGGGTGATCAGGCAGCACTCCAAATTTACTGGAGGAATCTGGAGATATTGTTTGTGCCCCAGCAGCCGGCATTGACCTGGCTGCTGGAAAAGCTTATTCCCAAACTTGATCCTGACGGTTATGAAAAGCGTTTATCAATTGACCAAAACGGAGTGGTAACGGTGCTAAGGGGCCGGTTTATCTATCGTGATCCGGAAAGCCGTGATACTATCTATCTAAATATTCTCCCGGATCCTGACATGTTCACCCCGGAGCCTGTTTGTCAATATCTGCAGGCACACGGGATTCAGGTTCGCGATTGGGTGGAGACCCGTGAAAAATCCGGGTGGGTCGTTTATGAAAAAAACGGATCTAAATCGTTGCCTGACCCTGTTTATATTGATAAGCCGCGCCCGGAGCATCTTGTCCGCACCCTTGTGGAAATGGCTGGCTACACCTATCATGAAAACGTGGAAGTCAGTTTTCCGTATGCGGGATTTCAGGTGCGGGCTTCCACCAACCTGCTTTCATGGGGTCAGCAGGCTGAAATGCTTATAGATTTTGGGAATCTGCAGGGCGATGCCGTAGAGGCTATTGAAAGAACCGGGTTTCAGGTGGTTCAGATACCGCCGGGGACTGATCAGGGCCTGATTCTGGATAGTCTCGCAGAGGTACTGCCGTTTGAAATCATGGAGGATCCCATATTCTGGACTGCCAAGCGGCCCAGGATTTACAATGTTTCAATTCAGGTGCCCGGCTTTCTTATCAGCTGCCAGAACCGTCAGGGGGGCGGCGGTAAAAAGATTTTGTTGTCCAGGGTTTCCGTTTCCCGAGGGCTTGAGGCTTATTTCAAACAGGAAGCAATCTCGGTAATCAGGATCCATTAGCCGGATTAAAGACAAAAAAGGAAAAACAGTTTATGCAAAAAATATCACCGGCCCTTTTGAGTATAATCGGATTGCTTGGCATTACTGCCATGATTTGTTCTTGTGCCCACACCGGGGTTTCCTCTGCCCAGAAGCAGCAGGCCGATGCATCCAGAAATCTTGGAGAGGCTTACATGGCAGATGGCAATTACACCAAGGCACTGCGGGAGCTTTTAAAAGCCGAGCATCTGAATCCTCAGGATCCCTACGTGCACAACGATCTGGGGCTGACCTACATGGCAAAGGGGAATTTTGAAAAATCCGTGAACCATTTCAAAAAAGCCTTGGAACTGCACCCCGAATATTCTCCGGCACGAAACAACCTGGGCTCGGTATACGTTGCCCTGGAGCAGTGGCACAATGCAATTGAATGCTTTGAAGATGTTGCAGATGACCTTCTGTATGCCACTCCTTATTATCCATTGACCAATCTCGGCCATGTCTATTACAGGACAGGCAATTACCGGGAAGCTGAAAAATACTACCGTCAGGCACTGGATCTGGAATATGATTTTCCCAAAGCCTTACACGGCCTTGGCCAGGTATTCATGGCCCGGGGCGAAAATAAAAAGGCTGCCGATTATATGGAAAGAGCCAGGAAAAAAGCTCCGGATGCAGCTCCCATATACATGGATCTTGGCAGAGTTTATACCCGGCAGCATGAATACCACAAAGCCATAGCCGCCTACAAGAAAGCCGCAGCCCTTGCCCGGGGAACCGCCCTGGGTGATGAGGCTAAGGAGGCGGTTCAAAGAGTTAAAAATCTGTGGTAGTGCATTGTTTTTAAACGGCCCCATCAAATTTGGTTTACATGGTAATGGTTACGGGCTGGTCTGTAAATTCAGTGATTTCAGTCTGTCCGAAAATATTGATTGCAATTTCATCAAAGATCGCCATTTTCCTGCGTGCCTCATCTGCTCCCATACACGCAATGCTTGTCCCCCTCATAATCATTGCCTCAACCGGAAGCTGTTTAAGCTCTCTGGCTGTATTTTCCCCTCTTCGGATCATTTCGGCACACTGCCTTTTTTGATCCATAAAGGCAGTGTAAAGATTGGTGCCGGCACCGGCAGATTCCAGCACGCCAACGGCTTGTGTCAGGGCTTCGGGCCAGTTTTGGCTTTTTTCCGGCATAATACGGAAAAAATCACATAAAAATGATATCACCGGAGGAAAGAAAACAATCCTGCTGTTTCGCAGCAGAACCCTTACCCGCAGAACCTCATGCCTGTCTTTGATGTGGTCATAAACAGCTTCGGCCACGCTTTGGTCTATGCTGCGCAAAAGATTCAGGCGCCGTACATATGCACAAACAGCATCCTGGGGTACCGGCAGGTGTCCGGTCATTGTCCCGTCGGGAAAAATGAGCCGGGCGTGTAGCTGTTTGCTGCACAGGGCTTTTTGCACCCGGCTTACATGGGTTCCTTCCGGATCTGCTTTTTCAATAATAGGCTCCAGGCCGCATTGCCGGGCTTCATCCGGGAAGAAAAACAATTCCATAAGACTGCAGGTTTCCGCTGAGTCTTTAACCTTAAGTTCCTGTTCAAGATCGGCCGCAGTGCTCAAACCGGTCATTGATTCAAGGTAATGGAGCTCATCAGGTGTAAGGCGAATGCCGTCCTCCAGCTGGCCGGCAATGGCTTCTGTTAGTTTTTCTACCCAATCCCGCATTTTTTTGCAGCCTGTTAATTAACCTAATTTACTGTCGAATGCTTTCAGAAGTTTCACAACAAAAAAGGGGTGCTGACAACAGCACCCCTGATCTGGTTTGTGGCGGGAGCGACGAGACTCGAACTCGCGACCTCCGGCGTGACAGGCCGGATTTGTTGATATACCGCACTTTCCTTGATTGTCTTTAATGATCTAAAATTCATATAAATCCTTAAATAATCTTTCTCTAGACATACCTCTTTTTCCTCTATAATTTCATCCCGAGGTTGGAAATAGGGTTGGAAAAAATTTTCGACTTCAAAATAAACACCTTGGTTGTAGAAAGGTTGGAAAAGTATGTCAAGCCGTATCAAAACATTGTCAATGACAAATTCGGGTTTGTCTGATATTTTAATACGATGTCTGATATTTTAATACTGTTTTGAAAAAATAGACGCAATGCAGTGCTTGAATTTTCAGCAGCAGCTTTCCGGCAACACAAGATCCTGTTTTTTAATTTTTTTTATGGCATGCGGGGTTGCCTGCTTTCCTCAGAATAAAGGCCTCTTAAGGGAGGGTGACTTTTTTTAAGGGTTCAAAACAAAAAAACACACACGCTTTGGCACTAAATTCGCATGGCCTACCGTGAAATGTCTATGAGTGATCTGGCCCTGAAAAAATCTGAGATGCCGGCATATCAGTAGACGTCTCCCTCGGATGCTTTATTTTAAAAGAGTCTTTAAAAGCGGTTCATCAAAATTAGTGAGAGGTTTGCGGCAGATGACAAAAAAAATGATAATCGGGATTGTCCTTACAGGTGTGGCGATATCCGTTGCATTGGTCTTGTTTTTGCCTTTTCAGAAGCCGTCCGGACAAGAGGCGGCTGTCGATAAAATTGTTCTGGCGGCTTACCAGGGAGATACCGGGTTGATGGTCTATATTGCCGAAGAACAGGGATATTTTCAACAACAGGGCCTGGATGTTGAATTCCTGAACTATGAAGCAGGCAAGCTTGCCGCAGATGCGTTGATAGCGGATGAAGCCGATATCGCCACCTCTGCCGAGGCGGTTTTCGTGAGCAATAGTTTTGCACACCCTGAGTTACGGATTCTAAGCGCCATTGCAATCTTCGAAACCAACGGGCTTATCGTAAGAAAAGACAAGGGCATCCATACGTTGCAGGATCTGAAAGGCAAAAAAGTCGGTGTGACCCGCAATA
>JAABTZ010000164.1 GCA_011389605.1 Desulfobacteraceae bacterium | reverse complement strand
GGGCAGGGTGATGCCAGTCTTATGGGCCTTTTTGGTCATAATTGCAAGAAAATCATCGCAGATTTGATGGCCAAGGCCCCGGGAGCCTGTGTGAATCAGAAGGGTTGCCTGGCCTTGCCGAAGACCGAATACCCCGGCTGCCTGGGTGTCATAAATTGTATCCACCACACCTATTTCCATGAAGTGATTGCCTGATCCCAGGGTGCCCAGCTGCTTTTTGCCCCGGTCCATGGCCCGGTCGCTTACAGCTAAAGGATCGGCTTCTTCCATGCACCCGCCTTCTTCTGTGTGTTCAGCGTCCATTGCTTGTCCATAGCCCCGGGAAATGGCCCATGGACTTCCCTTGCGCATTACTTTTTTAAGATCCGCAAATGAGAGCTTAACCGGGCCGGTAGAGCCCACTCCGGTCGGGATGTCGCGCTGAAGGGTGTTTATAAGGTCTTCCAGGTGAGAGTGGATTTCCTTTGTCTCCAGATTAAAGGTGGCCAGGCGCACCCCGCAGTTGATATCATATCCCACTCCGCCCGGGGAGATCACTCCGGAGTCCACATCAAAGGCGGCCACGCCCCCAATTGGAAATCCATAGCCCCAGTGGATGTCCGGCATTGCCATGGCCCGGCCTACAATTCCGGGAAGTTTGGCCACGTTGACAAGCTGTCTGAAGGTCTCGTCTTTTTTTACAGCCTCTATTATGCTTCTGCTGGCATAAATCCGGGCGTCTGCATTCATTTCCCCGGTTTTTGGGATTTCCCAGCGGTAGTCGTCGATCCGGATTAGTTCCATGATTTTTCTTCCCTATACATCAAATATCACGGCAGCCTCCCAGCCGTTGGCGGTCCTGACAAGATCTGCGTTGTGATAGGTCACCGCCTTTATGTCTGTTGAAACCACATGCTGCTCAGGGTTGAAACGCTGGACGAAAACGCGGGCTTCTGCATGTGTGGCGTTGATTTTAATCATTTGGGCCGATTTTACAAGGCACTGGCCGGCAGTCCAGATCATCAGGCAGGCCCGCAGCCAGTTAATCAGCAGATCGGTCCGGTCCATGCCGTCAACACAGATATTTCGGCTTTGCGTTTCAGTCAGTTTGTCCGGATCGGTAATTTGTTCAAACATGGCCCCGCAGGCCTCTGAAAACAGTTCTTCAAGTGTCTGCGCCCAAACCCGGATGCCTATGTCTGCTGTATGATCAATGAGTTCATAAGGCATCTCAACGGCTCTTCCAAACCAATCTGCCGGTTTGTTCCGTATGGTATCCGCCCATGTTTTTTATTTTTCTTATAAATGTCTCTGAGCCGATAATTTCAAGTAAAAGCCGGATTCTTCCCGTCTCGGCAAAGACTTCCGGAATGACAATTTCATAGGATTCCTTGGCAACGGGTATAAAATCAAGCCCCAGGGCCCTGGCTGCTGCCAGAATGCCCAGCCCCGCATCGGCAGCCTGTCCCAGAACCGCCACTGCCACTGCCATGTGGGTGAATTCTTCATTTTCATAGCCGCGGATTGATCCAGGATCAATTCCAGTGCGTTTCAATTGGTAGTCGAGCAGTACGCGGGTGCCTGATCCGGACTGACGATTGATAAAGACAATGTCGTCTCTGTTCAGGTCTTTTATACCGGTGATCTTCTTTGGATTGCCCGGTGCTATTATCAGCCCCTGCTCGCGCTCTGCCAGGCGCACCAGGCGCACCGGCAGATCCGGCAGAAATTTTTTGATATAGGAGATGTTATAGGATCCGTCGCCTGTGTCAAGAAGATGGGAGCCTGCCAGATGGCACAAGCCTTTTTTGATTGCCATCAGGCCGCCCATGGAGCCCACGTGACTGGATGAAAGGCTGTATCTGCTGCTGCCTGACCTCATAAGATCTGCAATTACATCAATGGCATTGTCATGGCTTCCCACTGCCACAACTGTGTTTTCAATTGCATTTCGCGGCCTGAGCAGCCTTGCACGCACTGTTTCATCTTCACGGATGCCTTCTTTATCAGCGGGGATTTCAATGATGCCGTCGGCTTCTGTAATGCTTGTTATGGTCCCCGCCCCCCGGGGCAGGGGAGTGGCGGCAATGTTTTGGCCGACCCTGCCCAGTTTTACCCGGACAAATTGTTCCATGCCCAGCTTGCCGGTAATTTTTCTTGTGGGTTTTACTTCCACGTTTTCAGGCTCGGGTTCTTGCTGGCCCAGCATGGCGCATATCACAGGGGCCACAAATTTTTCAAATGCCATGATTGCCGATACCGGGTATCCGGGAATGCCAAAGGCAGGCTTGCCGTTTATTTCTCCGATTACCAGTGGTTTTCCCGGCATCATGGCCACACCGTGGACATGGACCTGCCCAAGGGATTCAATTACCCGCCGTGCAAAGTCTTCGCTGCCCGCAGAAGACCCTCCCATTATAAGAACAATGTCAACATCCCCGGAGCCGGCCGCGTCTGCAACGGTTTTGCTGATCTGTTCCGGGATATCGGGCAGAATGTCATGGCGTGTGCACCTGGCTCCAAGGGATTCGGCCATTTTGCCAAGCACATGGGAATTGGATTCAATAACCCTGCCCGGGGCAAGGGCGCCGGATGTCTGACGATGGTCCACCAGCTCCGGGCCCGTGGGCAGGAAAAAAAGGTGCGGTTCGGGCAGTACAGAAACCTCTGAAAGGCCGCCTGCCAGCAAAGCCCCCAGGCAGTATGGTGTAATGCGGTGATGACGGGCAAACAAAAGCTCTGTTGCCACAATGTCTTCTCCGATCCGGCGCACATTCTGCCAGGGGAAGGCCGGTGCTTCAATCTGAATATGCTTGTCATCAACAATCTGGATGTCTTCTATCATTATCACCGCATCGGCATGTGATGGCATGATGTGGCCGGTGTTTACAAAAACGGCATGTGAGCCGGTTTTTAAAATTTTCGGGCTTGCTTCACTGGCGCCGAAAGTTGTTTGAGCCATTACCGCTGCTCCGTCCATGGCCGCGGCATGAAAGCCCGGAGAAGATAGCCTGGCAAAAACAGGCCTGGCAAGCACCCGCCCCACCGCTTCGGTAACTGCCACGGACTGACCCTCGGCTTTCGGTCCGGGATCAAAGAGGTCAAACAGTTTTTTTTTAGCCTCTTTGGGAGTTTCCATTTTCAGATAGATATGGCGGGAGTCACTCATGTTTTTCCTTTGAAGAATCGGTTCTGAGGCAGGCGGTTTACCGCATCAAAATTACTGTCACGGATTCTCCCTTTTCAAGCCCTTCTGTGTTTGTGTCTATCTCAATCAGGCCGTCTGCTTCGATAAGGGTACGGATCAGTCCGGAGGGGCCCAAAACAGGTTCCGCGTAATATTTGTCCTCTATTTCCAACAGCCGGGTCCGGATGTAATCGGTCCTTCCCTGCACCGATGGAAGGTTGCGTGTCAGTACTGCCTGAATACGGTTGTATTGCCGATAAGATAATGCATCTCCGCTGATTTGTCTAACAAAGGGTGCCACAATCCGGTCAAAGACGATCATGGCAGATGCAATTTGGCCGGGAAGGCCCCAGATGGCTTTTTGCCCTGCCTTTGCCAGTATGGTCGGCTTGCCCGGCCGGATGGGAATGCCGTGGACCAGAATTTGTGATTCCGGAAGCGATTTAATGACATCTACTGTCAAATCCCGGGTACCAACGGAGCTGCCGCCTGAGATCAGAATCATGTCGGTTTCATTAACAGCCCTGGCGCAGGTTTCTGTCAGGGAGTCTAAATGGTCGGCAACTATTCCGTAGATTCTGGGCTTGCCGCCTTCCCGGGTTACGCAGCCGGCAAGGGAGTAGGTGTTTACATCCCTTATTTTTCCGGGTTCGGGTGTCTGGCTGATGTCAACCAGTTCATCTCCTGTGGAAATAATGCCTATGACCGGTTTTTTAAAAACCGTGATTTCCATTCTGCCCAGGGCTGCCATCAAACCCATTTCCTGGGGACGGATGCGCGAGCCACTGCAAAGCACCTTCCGGCCGGTGGCAATGTCTTCGTCTGCAGCAACCACATTGGTGCCGGGTGCCACGCTTTTATAAATTTCCAGGGCGGTTTCATCCAGCTCGGAGCTATGTTCCATCATAACCACCCCATCAGCGCCTTCAGGCAGCATTCCGCCGGTGGCAATCCGCACTGCCTGGCCGTGGCCGATCTTCTGGATGGGTGCTTTGCCCATGCCAACGTTTCCGATTATTTCCAGGAAGGCTGGATTTGACTCCGAGGCCCCGTAGGTGGCAGCTGCCCGAAGGGCGTATCCGTCCATTGTGGCCCTGGCAAAACCGGGTATGTTGATGCCGGAGACAATATCTTCTGCAAGAATTCTGCCGCAGGACTCGGCTGCAGGAAGGCTGCGTGTACCAACAGGTGTAAACCGGGAGATAAGGGCCAGCACTTCATTGATGGGTGTGGCGGTAAAAAATTCCTTGGTCATGGCGGCTGCCCTGCAGTTAGAAGGGATTAAAAAATACCGGCAACAGCCGGCTGATTAAGTACTTCCGGGTGTATATGGCCGTCGGCGACCCGCACAACAGGGCCGGTCATACGGATGTTGTAATGATCATCCACGTTGATCTCAAGATTGCCGCCCGGCATATGCACGGTGATGTCCCCGTCGCACAGGCCGAGTCTGCATGCCACTGCAGCAGAAGCCGACGCGCTTGATCCCGATGCCAGGGTATAGCCTGCTCCCCGTTCCCAGATTTCAATGGCTATGTTTTTTCGGTCCAGGATTTTGGCAAACTGGACATTGGTGCGGTTTGGAAAAATCTTGTGGGTTTCTATAACAGGACCCAGCTGCCGGGTTTTTTCAGGGGAGATTTCAGGCTGAATAATTACACAATGAGGGTTTCCTATTGTGGCAGCGCAGATAATAAGTGTCTGTTTGTCAATGACAAGGGTTTCGTTGATCACTTCCCTTTCAGGCCCGGCAACCGGTATGCGGGTGCTTGTAAAACTTACCATGCCCATTTCCACCAAAATCATCCTGCCGTCATCACGGACTTCAACATTTACCCTGCCGCCCTTTGTTACCACGACAAAGGGCGCCCGGGTGATAATGCCCTGGTCATAAAGGTAGCGGGCAAAAATTCTCAGGCCGTTTCCGCTTTTTTCCGCCTCGCTGCCGTCAGGGTTAAAAATTTTTACCCCGCAAGCGCCGCTTTTTTCCGGAAACGGTCCCAGAAGAATGCCGTCAGAGCCCAGGCCGCACTGGCGATGGCAGATGCGACGGATTGCTCCGGCATCAGGAATTTTTTCCAGAGGCTCCTTTAACTGCCCTGGATCTATAATTATATAGTCATTTCCCAATCCGTGGTATTTATAAAATTTCATGGGATGTCTGTTCCTGTTTTTGTTAATCTTCTATTTAAGCCTTACGCTTTCCGGCAGCCGGCGGGAAAGTATCTCCACGGTTTCGGCCACCATTTCTTCCAGCACGTTTTTGGCCGGCTTGATCTCATGGATGATACCTGATACCTGCCCGGCCAGGCCGCCCACGTAGTCGTCCTTATGAGCTTCGATAAAGGCCGCCAGCAAAGCAGACGATACCATCACCTGCGTTGGGAAGGGCAGAGGCTCGAGTCCGGACTCGGCCCAGAGGTCATGGTATTTGTTGTAACTTGCCCGCAGGGTCTTGCCGGTATAGGCAGTGCTAACGCGGGTGTCTTCGTCTGTGGACGACAGGATGCGCTGTTTGTTAACCGGAAGAGCGCCGCCCTCGTCGGTGGCCAGAAAGCGGGTGCCGATCCATACGCCTGTACAGCCCATGGCCAACGAGGCTGCCACGCCGCGGCCATCGCCAATTCCTCCGGCGGCCAGCACAGGCACCGGTGAAGCTGCATCGATGGCCGCCGGCAACAGCGCCATGGTGCCGATGCGGCCGGTATGCCCGCCGCCTTCGTGGCCCTGTGCCACGAGCAGATCAATTCCCGATTGTGCCATGCGGCGGGCATTTTTCGAATTGCCGGTGATGCCCAGCACTTTCATCCCATTTTCATGGGCATCGGCCACCATGAAACCCGGGTTGCCCAGGCCTGCGCAAAACAGTGGTACGCGCTCTTCAAGGCAGACCTTCACCGATTCCTGGGGCCGCATGGTGGTCGTGTTCATGCGCACCATCACGTTGGTATCAGGCAGATTCATTTCTGTTTTGATTTTTTCGACCCACTCCTTATGGGGCTGTGGGATGGTTTTTAAAATTTCGCTCAGGGGTAGTTGATCGATGTCGCGGCTGCCCATGCCCCCGCCCAGATCGATTTTCTGGGGCAAAAGAAGGTCCACGCCGAATGGTTTGTCCGTCTGGGCCTTGATCTCCCGGATGGCGTCGCGCAACTCATCGACGGTAAAGCCGCTTCCGCCGAGTACTCCCAGCCCCCCTGCTTCGGAAACCGCAACCACCAGCTCCACCGGAGCACCGGTATTTTCGCCAATCAGTGTGGGGCCCATGCCCGCACTTAAGATAGGGTATTCGATGCCAAGCATTTCGCACAGTTTTGTTTTCAAAATTGGTTTTGCCATGGTCTCCTCCTTGGGGAAAATAGGTTGTTTTGAGCCTGTGCCGGTCGCGGCATGGGCCTAAAACCAAAAGTTAAGCAGCGTTTTTCGATACTGACAGTTGCCGGGTCAGTGCTATTCAATAATAATCTCTTTGTAAGTGGCCGGATCAGTGGCGTAGAGCACAGCTTTTTCCAGTGCGTGCGCCCTGTGTTCGTGGACTTTGAGATAGTCGGGATTGTTGGCCATCTGGAGAAAGGCTTTGCGCGAGGGATACTTAACAAGCATCACCACATCCCATTTCTCCGTGCCGTTGAGCAGCTCGTTGGCCTTGCCGAAGTAGATCACTTCGGCGCCGACCCCCTGCACATGGGGAGCTGATTCGGCGATGTAGCGCAGATAGGCCTCGCGACCGCCATCGCTTTTGAAATTGAGAAGATTGAACATGACAAAGGGCGCTTCGTTGGTCTCCGCTTCTGCGGCCAGCTTTTCGAATTGACCGTGGTTGGATTCGATACCGCTCATATCAGTTAATCTCCTTGTATTCTTAGGGATTGCGCAAGCCTCGATCTTGAATTTTTTGACTTTTTGCGAGTTTATCGAATTTCAAAGTATAACAAAATTAGAATTTTGTGTAAAATGATTTTTCCACAGC
>JAABTZ010000163.1 GCA_011389605.1 Desulfobacteraceae bacterium | reverse complement strand
CAGCTTACTTAGGCGTACGTGAAATTCTGAAAAATCGCGCGTAACGCAGATATTGGACTTTTACGAAGCTGTCATGCTTATAAGATAGGATGGAACAAGGAGGCCTTTATGAGGTTTGACAAATTTACCATAAAATCCCAGGAGCTGATACAAAGGGCTCAATCTTTGGCCATGGAAAACAAGCACCAGCAGATAGAACCGTTGCATCTTCTGGCCGGAATGCTTGAGGACTCCCAGGGAATTGTTGTTTCAGTTCTGCGGAAAATCGGGGCAAGCCCTTCGAAAATTCACAAGGATGTTGAGGAGGCGATGAAAAAACTGCCTTCAGTTGAGGGCACCGCAGAGGTCTATATTTCAGGCGAGAGCAAAAAAATCATGGAATCGGCCTTTTCCACGGCCTCGAACATGAAGGACCAGTATGTCAGCATTGAACACATTTTCCTGGCCCTTTCAGAATCCAGGCACGGGGATGTAGCCCGCATCTTTGAGCGTCATGGTTTAAAGCGTGACAATATATTAAACGTGCTCATGGAAATCCGGGGAAACCAGACCATAAACGACCAGAATCCCGAAGACAAGTACCAGGCCCTGGAAAAATACAGCCAGGATCTAACCGAGCAGGCGCGGCTGGGAAAGCTGGACCCCGTGATAGGAAGAGATGAGGAAATACGGCGTATAGCCCAGGTTCTTTCCCGGCGAACCAAAAACAACCCTGTGTTAATCGGCGAGCCGGGTGTTGGCAAAACAGCCATTGTGGAAGGACTTGCCCAGAGAATAGTTGAAGGAGACGTATCAGAGACATTAAAAGACCGGCGCTTAATAGCCCTTGACATGGGGGCACTTATTGCCGGGGCAAAGTACCGGGGCGAATTTGAAGACAGGTTAAAGGCTCTTTTAAAGGAAGTGGAAAAATCAGAAGGCCAGATCATCCTGTTTATTGACGAGCTCCACACCCTTGTGGGAGCAGGTGCCGCAGAAGGGGCAATGGATGCCTCCAACATGTTAAAACCGGCCCTGGCCAGGGGTTCATTGCGGTGCGTGGGCGCTACCACCATCAGCGAATACCGCAAACACATTGAAAAGGATGCTGCCCTGGAAAGACGCTTCCAGCCTGTATTTACAGCAGAGCCAAACGTTGAGGACACAATTTCGATCCTGCGCGGGCTCAAGCAGAAATACGAGGTGCACCATGGAGTCAAGATCAAGGATTCGGCCATTGTGGCTGCGGCCACCCTGTCTGAGCGCTACATCACCGACCGGTTTCTGCCCGACAAGGCCATTGATCTGATTGATGAAAGCGCTTCCAGGCTGCGCATAGAAATCGACTCCAAACCAACGGAAATCGATGAAATCCAGCGGCGGATCACCCAGTTGGAAATCGAGCGGGAAGCCCTTAAAAAGGAAACTGACAATGCCAGCCGCGACCGGCTTGGAAAAATAGAAAGAACTCTTGAAACCCTGAAGGAAGAATACAACAGGTTAAATGCCCATTGGCAGAATGAAAAACAGGTGATCCAGACCCTGCGCGATTTAAAATCCGAGCTTGACCGCATCGGCACCCAGGAACAGCAGGCCCAGCGCCAGGGCGATCTTGAAAGGGTTGCCCAGCTGCGCTACGGCCGGAGAAACGAAATCGCAAAACAAATCGAAGATGCCAACGCAAAAATGGTGGAACTGCAGGAAAGCCGTCGCATGCTGCGCGAGGAAGTCGATGCCGAAGACATTGCCTATATCGTTTCAAAATGGACAGGCATACCGGTTTCCAAAATGCTGGAAAGCGAGCGCGAAAAGCTTATTGCCATGGAAAATCGCATTGCAAGCAGGGTTGTGGGACAGCAGCAGGCTGTAACAGCTGTATCAAATGCCGTGCGCAGATCACGCTCAGGGCTCCAGGACCCCAACCGGCCCATTGGCTCATTTATCTTCATGGGCCCCACGGGGGTTGGCAAAACCGAACTTGCCAAGGCCCTGGCTGAGTTTCTCTATGATGACGAGCAGGCGGTGGTGCGCATAGACATGTCCGAGTACATGGAAAAACACGCAGTTGCCCGTATGATTGGCGCACCTCCAGGATATGTGGGCTATGAGGAAGGCGGATACCTCACAGAAGCTGTTCGCCGCAGGCCTTACTCGGTGGTACTGTTTGACGAAATTGAAAAAGCGCACCCGGATGTGTTCAACGTGCTGCTCCAGATCCTGGATGACGGCAGGTTAACCGACGGTCACGGCAAAACCGTGGATTTCAGAAACACCATAATCATAATGACTTCCAATGTCGGCAGCCAGCAGATCCAGGAGTTTTCCGAGGCAACCCGCGAGCAGATGGAAGAGCGGGTGCTCCAGTCGCTTCGCTCAACGTTTAAGCCGGAATTTTTAAACCGGATCGATGAGGTGATAATCTTCCACAACCTGAGTGCGGAACAGCTGCGCGACATTGTGGATATCCAGTTCATGCACCTGCAAAAACGGCTGGCGGACCGGCGCATGGGAATTGAACTCACGGATGCGGCCAGAGACTTTCTGGCACGACGAGGGTTTGACCCCGTCTACGGTGCCCGCCCCCTGAAAAGGACAATCCAGCACCTGGTTGAAAACCCCCTGTCATTGAAAATACTTGAAGGCGAAATCGCGGAGGGCGACCTTGTCGCGGCAGACGTTAAGGGAGACGAAATTGTCTTCAAGGTCGAAAAACAAAAGTACCGTGACCAGGAGGAGCCGCAAGAAGCCACGGCCACTGCAGTTTAAACCTGGCAGAATGAATCTGAAAATCGACTTCTGAAGAAATCCATTTTTTTATGCTCTGATGAAATTGCACTTTGTTGCCCTGGCGGCGGCGTGGAAAAGCGGGTTTCCGAGCGAAAATTAAGCCTCCGGGAGGCTTCTGGAGCGAGAAAACTCCTTTTCCGCGCCGGCGATCAGCCAAGGCGCTTATGGATTTGCTTTCTTCAAAAACACCGCGCCGGCGGACGGGATAACCGGCTTTTTACGGTTCCACCAAATACGGGCTCCGGCGTTTTTATCTGTGTGGCAGACCTTGCTGCCAGACATAACGGATATATCCGGTTAGCTCATGGCATTAATGACTTCTTCCGGAATATCGGCGTTTGTGTGGACCCTCTGAACGTCGTCGTTGTCGTCCAGGGCGTTCATGAGCTTGAACATTTTTTCCGCATCAGAGCCTGCAAGGCTTACAACGGTCTGGGGCAGCATGGTTATTTCTGCATCGCCGTAGGGGATCTCAGCGGCATCCAGGGCTGCCTTTACATCTTCAAAGGCCTCGGGCGGGGTGATTACCTCAAATACGTCTTCTTCATCCCGGATATCCTCGGCGCCTGCTTCAAGAGCGGCCTCCATTAAATTGTCTTCATCTGAATGGCTTTTGCTGACAGGAATCCAGCCTTTTTTGTCAAACATCCATGACACACAGCCGTTTTCCCCGAGGTTGCCCCCGTGTTTGCTGAAAATATGTCGCACATCAGCAACAGTACGGTTTTTGTTGTCAGACAAGGATTCAACATACACGGCCGCCCCGCCCGGGCCGTAGCCCTCATAGGCGGTTTCTTCGTAATTGATCCCTTCAAGCTCTCCTGTGCCCTTTTTAATGGCCCGCTCCATATTGTCCTTGGGCAGGTTATTCTGTTTGGCTTTTTCAATGACAAGCCTAAGCCGGGGATTAGCGGCTGGATCACCGCCGCCCAGGCGGGCGGCCACAATAATTTCTTTTACCAGCTTGGTGAAGATCTTTCCCCTTTTAGCGTCTTCAGCGCCCTTTTTATGCTTTATGTTTGCCCATTTGCTATGCCCTGCCATCTGTTTCCTCCTGTTTGCAGCCCCTGCCGATCACGTAGATCTCCTTGCTGTCTTTTCGGCAGCTGGCCGGCTTAAATATCTTCATGGTCTCAAACCTTGCCCGCACAGCTTCGGTAAACTCCTTGAAATCCGGACCTTGAAATATCTTGCACACAAAGGCCCCTCCGGGCCTCAATGCCCGGTCGGCAGCATACAGCGCCATTTCGCACAACTGGTGGGAACGCGCCGCATCAACTTCTTTTCTGCCCGTGGTGGAAGGGGCCATATCGCTTAACACAACATCCACGCCCCGGTCAACAACCTCCCAGGCCCCGGGATTAAGATCATTGATATCTGCCTGAAACACCATGGTGTTTTTAGGCAGGTCCATGTCAACAGCCTTTAAATCAATACCGATAACCTGCCCGGAAGCCCCGACTTTCCGGGATGCATACAAAAGCCAGGACCCCGGCGAGCATCCAAGATCCAGCACCACTTGGCCGGGCTGAATCAAATTATATTTTTCCTCGATTTCTTTTAGCTTGTAAACGGACCTGGCCGGAAATTGATCCTTTCTGGCCTGCTGTGCGTAATAATCCGGACGCGCACGGGGATTTCCGAAGTTTTTTGATTTTTTCCGTGTCATATATAAAATCATCAGTCCGGTCAAGCCGGTTTAAAATCCGCGGACCATTCCGCTTAAAAAAGAATATCCATGACCTCTGCCAGCCGCCTTATGCCCACAAGCTCAATGCCATTGACTCCCTGAACCTGCTTTAAACTGTTTTTGGGCACAATGCACCGGGTAAAGCCCATCTTCTGAACCTCTGCAATGCGTGACTGCAAATGAGAAATACCCCTTACCTCGCCTGTGAGGCCCACTTCACCCAGAAGCAGCATTCCATCGGCAACCGGCTTGTCCAGAAAGCTTGAGGCCACGGCAGCTATAATGCCAAGATCAACGGCCGGCTCCGAGACCCTTACCCCGCCGGCAACATTCATGAAAATATCCTGACCCGCTACATTTAAACCCAGTTTTTTCTCCATAACCGCCAGCAGCAAGGATACACGGTTGTGATCAAGCCCCAGGACCGTTCGCCTGGCCGTGCCGTAGCCCGATACGCTGATTAGCGCCTGGAGCTCCACCAGGATGGGCCTGGTGCCTTCCATGCATGCAGTGACCACGGATCCGGGCGCATTTTTCGCCCTTTCGGACAAAAACACCTCAGAGGGATTGGGCACCTGCTCCAGGCCCGATTCCTTCATTTCAAAGACCCCGATCTCGTTAGTGGAGCCAAACCGGTTTTTCACCGCCCGCAGGATGCGGAATACGTGGTTCTGATCGCCCTCAAAATAAAGCACCGTGTCCACCATGTGCTCCATGATCCTCGGGCCTGCAATGGCGCCCTCCTTGGTCACATGGCCGATTAAAAACGCCGGGATACCGGTCTGCTTGGCCATGACCATCAGCTTCATGGTGGCCTCGCGCACCTGGCTTACGCTGCCCGGGGCAGAAGCGGCGTCCTTTGAAAACATGGTCTGGATGGAGTCAATGACAAGGGCGTCTGGCTTGTGCTCATTTGCAATATCAATGACTGAGTCAATATCGATCTCAGAGACAACATACATGCCAGGAGCATCCGGTGCCAGCCTGCGGCTTCGCATCTTGATCTGCCGGGTGGATTCCTCTCCCGACACATAAAGCATCCGGCGCCCGGATCTTGCCAGGTGTTGGAGCACCTGCAGCAGCAGGGTGGATTTTCCGATACCCGGATCCCCGCCGATAAGAACCAGGCTGCCGGCAATAATGCCACCTCCAAGAACCCGGTCAAACTCGTCTACGCCCGTGCAGGTGCGCTCTTCTCCCTCTGAAGGAACCGCATCTATTAAAACCGGCTTTGACCTGTCGGCCAGCGCCCTTCTGCCGGCTGCGGCCGGGCCTGAAGGGGCGCTTTGCCCGGTCATGCTGTCCCACTGACCGCAGTCAGGGCATCTGCCCATCCATTTTGGACTCTGATACCCGCAAGCCTGGCAGCAATAAATCTCCCTGGATTTTTTTTTCATGTCCTTCAAATTTGACAAACCCGTAAAAAGTCGATTTCGGATGGCACCTTAAAAACGCCATGAGCTTATAAGATTGACAGTTTGAGGCCCAACATGGCACATATACACTAACGGATTCAACAACCCGTTTGGATGAGTATAGTATGGGCCTAAAATGAAATCAAATCTTTTGACCCTGTCGGGCGGTATTACAAATGATGGATTATCACGTTCACACCCTGCTTTGCAACCATGCCGGCGGCCGCATGGAAAAATACATTGACCATGCCGTGCACAGGGGGCTTTCGGAAATATGTTTTCTGGATCATCTAACCCTTAATGAGCATGGCAGGCACCAATCCATGACCCCCATGGACGTGCCCCTTTATTATTACGCAGTGCGCCGGCTCCAGTCAGCCTGCAAAAACCGGATCAAAATAAAAGTGGGCCTTGAAGTGGACTTCTCCCCGGAACTGGCCCAAAAGGCCCGGACCATTGTGGAGCGTTTTGACTTTGACATGATCGGCGGATCTGTTCACTTTATAAAAGATCGCAACATAGTAAGCAGCCGGGCCGGGGAAAATCAGACAAGCCCGCCGGAGAAAAATGTCTATGACAGGTACCTTGAATTGCTCGACAGCCTTGCCCAATGCCCGTATATTGATATTGTATGCCATCTTGACATGATCAAGAAATTCGGTGCCATACCAAGCAATGACTTTTATGAAAAACTCGATCCCATCCTGGACAAAATCGCTGATTCCGGAAAAGCCGTGGAAATAAACACCAGCGGCCTGCACCACGCTGCCGGCCAGACATATCCGGGTAACCGGATTCTTAAAAAATGCAGGCAGAAAAACATCCCGCTGTGCATGGGCTCAGACGCCCACAGCCCTGATCAGGTAGGCAGGAACTTTGATACCGCCTTAAAACAGATCCGGGATGCGGGCTATGATTCCATTGTCGGGTTTGAACGCAAAACCCCCTACGAAGTCCCACTTGATCGGCTTACAGGAGGTGTAAATTGAGAAAAAACGCCCGGTCTGCGGCAAACATATCGGCATTTAAAATTTTCCTTATCGCAATGGCTGTTTTTTCATGTGCGGCATACGGCTGGTGCGGACAAAACGGCACGTCTGATTTCAACACCTTAAAGCAGCGGCTTATAATGGATGCCGGAGACGAACTTGACGCGGAATTTATCGAATCCGTGTTTGCAAATCCCGGGATAGAGTTTGCACAGCAGGGCATCTCCTCATATTTTCAGCACCGGGAAAGCAAGCTTAACTACGGCCAGTTTATGGATAAACCCAGCATC
>JAABTZ010000162.1 GCA_011389605.1 Desulfobacteraceae bacterium | reverse complement strand
TGAGCAGAAATGCCGGATCATTGAACATCTGCAAACCTATGGCCGAACCCCTGTGGCTGAGCTTAAAAAAATCGTGCCCACTGCTGCAGGCCATTTGCGGGACCTTGTCAAAAAGGGGATTGTCTGTATAACAGAGCAGGAAGTCTACCGTGATCCTTTCGGTGATCCCGTGACCCCGGACACTCCCCCCAGACTCACCGCAGAGCAGCAGCGGGTGGTGCGGGAAGCCGGCAGGGCAATTACATCAGGTTTTTGCGCATATCTGCTCGCAGGTGTGACCGGCAGCGGTAAAACAGAGGTCTACATGCACCTGGCAGGACAGGCTCTTGAAAATAACCGCACCGCCCTGATCCTGGTTCCTGAAATCGCCCTTATTTCCCAAATCGAGCGCAGGTTCCGGGCAAGGTTTGGCGGGCAGGTTGCAGTGCTTCATTCCGGGCTGTCTTCGGGAGAGCGTTTTGATCAGTGGATGCGCATTGCCAGCGGTGAGGCACCGGTTGTTATTGGCGCGCGCTCTGCAGTGTTTGCTCCCCTTACAAGACCGGGCATCATTATAGTCGATGAAGAGCACGATACTTCCTATAAGCAGGAAGGCCGGCTTCACTACAATGCCAGGGACATGGCCGTTGTAAGGGCAAAACTTTCCAATGCCGCGGTGGTTTTAGGCTCTGCAACACCGTCGGTGCAGTCCGTTTACAATGTTGCAGCCGGTAAATTCCGTGAGTTAAATCTCACCCGCCGCATCCACCGCCAGGAGATGCCCGAAGTAAAACTTGTGGACCTTCGGAAGCACAAGGAATTAAAAGGTGCCCGTCGTTTTATTACCCCGCCCCTGGAAGAGGAAATCAAAGCCACTCTCTTTCGGGGCGAGCAGGTGCTTTTGTTTTTAAACCGCCGGGGCTTTGCAAGCTATCCGGTATGCGCCCAGTGCGGGGAGCCTCTTAAATGCAGGCATTGTGATGTAACCCTGACGCTGCACAAAAAGGCCAACATTTATAAATGCCACATGTGCGGCTATTTCCGGGCGGCTGTTTCCAAATGCGACACCTGCGGATCAGCAGCCATCAAGCAGCTGGGAATGGGCACGGAAAAGCTTGAAGAAGCGGTTTGCATACTTTATCCGGAAGCACGGGTGGCGCGCATGGACAAAGATACCGTCAACCGGAAAGGTTCTCTTCTAAAGATTTTAAAGGATCTGCGAGGGCAAAATATTGATATCCTGGTTGGCACCCAGATGGTTGCCAAGGGGCATGATTTTCCAAACATCACCCTGGTGGGCGTTATTTGCGCGGATCTTTCCCTGTCCTTTCCCGACTTCAGGGCCGGGGAGATGACCTTCCAGGTCCTTGCCCAGGTGGCAGGCCGGGCCGGCAGGGGAACGGCTCCTGGCAAGGTAGTGCTCCAGACCTACAGTCCGGATCATTTTGCCATTGAAGCTGCCAGGGCTCAGGATTTCATGTCTTTTTACAACCAGGAGATCAAGTTCCGAAAGGCCCTGCAGTACCCGCCCTTTGCCCGCATGATCCAGCTCAAAATTTCGGGCAGGGACAAGGGCAAGACCCGCAGGCAGGCCGAAGAACTGGGACGGCTCTGCCACCGGCTTCAAAAAGGGGGGGAAGAAAAATTCAGACAGATACAGATCCTGGGTCCCATCGAAGCCCCGGTAACACGCATTGCCGGCCGCCACCGATGGCAGATTCTGCTGAAAGCCCCAACAGCAGACAGCGTCAGGCAGATGCTAAACTGCCTGATTTCGGAAAATCCGTCTGTTTTTTCCGGCCGGGAGGTTTACACGGCAATAGATGTGGATCCTTTTTTTATGATGTAGCTTTGACGGCTTCGTAAAAAGTCCAATATCTGCGTTGGCTTCATCCCTCGGAATTTCACGTACAGCTGCCTACGCTGCATTCTTCGAAATTGCGCAAGTCTTGATCTTGAACCTTTTACGAATCCGTCAGCTTTAATGGAAAACTTGTGCTGACAGATTCTTTTGACTGCTGTAAGGTATCACCCAAATCCATACGGGAGCGGCGGTTATGACGATAGTGTCTCTGGCCAGGTGTGAAAACTATGATAAAGATGAGCTAAGGCGGGTCATTGAAAAAAGCCTTGCCAACATTGGATTTGACAAAAGCCGTTTCAACGGCGCCCGGGTGGCGGTAAAGCCCAATCTTTTGACAGTGGCCGCCGACGACAGCGGCATTATAACCCATCCTGAATTTTTCCGGGCCGTGGTCAGAATGGTCAAAGACAACGGCGGGATCCCCCTGCTGGTGGAATCCCCGGCTGTCCATTCCCTGGCACGGGTGATCAAAAAAACCGGATATGACGCTGTTGTGCAAAAAGAGGCCATATCAGTGGCAGATCCATCAGAAGTCCAAACTCTTCACTTTAAAGGTGCACATCGATTCAAACACATAGATATTTCCAAAGCATACTTTGATGCGGACATAATCCTTTGTCTGCCTAAATTCAAGACTCACGGTATCACTTATATTACCGGCGCGGTCAAGCTGCTGTTCGGGGCCATGCCCGGTATGGAAAAATCCAAGATGCACCTGCGTCTGCCGGATCACGGTGATTTTGCCGAATTTCTTCTGGATCTTTACGGCGCCATGACTTTTGGATTTGATCCCCCGAAACCTGTTGTGCACCTGATGGATGCCATCCTGGCCTTGGAAGGCGAAGGCCCTGGACAGGGAGGCCGGCCAAGACAGTTAAATGCAGTGATTGCAGGCATGGACGGCATTGCCGTGGACTGGACAGCCGCACGGTTGGCCGGACTGGACATTGCCCTGGCGCCAACCATCGTCGGTGGCTTTGAAAGAGGCTATGGCGCAGGCTTGCCTGAAGAAATCCGGATTGTTGGCGAACTCATGGAAAACTTGCAAATCCCTGATTTTGTGCCTGCCACCGGAAATTCCCTGTTTGCCAATGCGTTTCGCTGGCCCTTAAACACCCGTACTTTCAAGAATCTGTTTGTGGAGCGGCCCGTGCCTGATCCTGGCATATGCACGGGCTGCGGCCAGTGCATCAAAATATGTCCGGCCGGGGCCATCGGCCAGCCCAAAAAAGCCAAAAGCGTGCCGGAATATGATTATGGCATCTGCATCCGGTGCTACTGCTGCCTGGAAATCTGCCCGGAAGGCGCTTTGCACAAAAAGCCAGGCAGGCTCCAGCGGCTGCTTGAAATCGTCGGTTAAAGTTTGCAATATCGTAAAAAGTTGAAGATCAAGACTTGCGTAATTTCGAAGAATACAGCGTACTTAGCCGTACGTGAAATTCTGAAAAATTGCGAGTAACGCAGATATTGGACTTTTTACGGTTCCATCAATTTTGAAAAAAGGAATTTTATCATGGAAAAATGGTACAAAACCGGATGTGTTCTGTGCGCACAAAACTGCGGCCTGGAACTTCTGGTGGAAGACGGCCGCATTGTCAAATCCCGGCCTGATAAGCAAAACCCCCGCAGCCGGGGCTATGTTTGCCGCAAGGGACTTAATGTGGTCTATCACCAGTATCCCAAAGACCGGATCACCGAACCCCTCAAAAAAGTCAAGGACGGGTTTGAAGCCATCACCTGGGAGCAGGCCATCGGGGAAATTGCCGAAAAAATGCAGGCCATTGCCGATAAGCACGGCCCCCGCAGTCTGGCTTATATGGGCGGCAGCGCCCAGGGTGGGCACATGGAGGCAAGCTTTGGCCTGAGCTGGCTGCGGGCCATGGGATCTCAGTATTACTATTCCTCCGCCGGCCAGGAATTTTCCGACGCCTGGTGGCTGTTTGGCCGTATGCTGGGCAAGCAGTACAACTTGGCCATTCCGGACGAACATGAAACAGAAATGCTTGTGGCCTGGGGCTGGAACGGCATGATGAGCCACCAGATGCCCCGGGCCAGAAAAACCCTCACAGCCATTTCCAGGGATCCCAATAAAATCCTGGTGTCCGTGGACCCTCGCAAAAGCGAAACCGCAGCCATTGCAAATATTCATCTATCGGTAAGACCGGGTGCAGACGCCCTGCTTCTAAAAGCCATGATCGCCATTATCGTCAGGCAGGGATGGGAGAAAAGCCAATACATCGGCGATCATGTAAAGGACTGGGACAAAATCCGGCCCTGGTTTGAAGGCTTTGACTTCCGGGCGGCCATTGACGCCTGCGGGCTGGAATTTGGCCAGGTATACGAACTGTGCCGGCTTATGTCTGAAAAAAACTGGTGCGTGCATCCGGACCTGGGCCTTTACATGGGCCGCAAAAATGTTTTGAGCCTGTATCTGCTCATGATTATGGGAGCAGTTTGCGGCACCTACGGGGTAAGGGGCGGGAATGTAATTCCCGGTTTTGTCGTTCCCCTGGGATTTCACGCAGATGAACGGGACCCCAAGACCTGGCGCACTGTTGCAGCAGACATACCCCCGGTTGCTGCCGGTTCCTTTCCCCCGGCCGTGATGCCCGAGGAAATACTTGCGGATCATGCCCAAAGGCTGCGGGCCGTGTATGTGAGCGCGGTTAATCCCCTGCGTGCCTACCCGGACACAAATGCTTATGAAAAAGCGTTTTCCGGCCTGGATCTGCTGGTAGTAAACGACATTGTAATGAGCGAAACCGCCCGGTTTGCCCATTACGTACTGCCCTGCCGCACATTTTACGAATCCTGGGACACCACGTTTTTCCCCAACACGTTTCCGGAAGTGTTTTTACAGGTGCGCCGCCCCGTGGTCAGCCCGCCGGGTGTCTGCCTGGAATCCTCCCAGATCACTACACTGCTGGCGGACAAAATGGGCATGATTCCGGAAATTCCGGAGGATTTGCACAAGGCCGCAAAAGATGACCGCATGACTTTTGGTGCCAAACTCATGCAATGGGCGGGCACCGAAACCCGTGCCATGTCGGCCATGCCCTTTGTACTGGCCAAAACCATTGGACAGCAGTGGGACTCGGCCGCACTTGCCGCTATCTGGGGACTTTTGATGACCGCACCCAAGGCGTTCCGGAAAAATGCAGCTCGTGCAGGTTTTGAACCTGGCCTTGACCAGGGGGATCGGATTTTTCAGGCTCTGCTTGACAATCCCCAGGGGCTGTGGACGGGTGTGGCAGATACGGAGCACAACATGGAACTGATCAAAACGCCTTCCGGCAGAATCGAAGTTTTTGTACCCGAACTGGAAGCGGAAACAAAAGCTTTGGATGCCATTTCCGAGATCAGCGAACTGGCAATGCCCGAAGAGTTTCCCATGATCCTTCATGCAGGCCGGCACATGGACTGCAATGCCAACACGCTTATGCGAAACCCGGAGTGGAATCTTGGCAAACGGGCCTGCACTGTGGCGCTCCATCCTGAAGACGCTGGAAAGCTTGGCCTGGAAGACGGACAGGAAGTGGAAGTGACCACAGCAGCCGGATCGCTGAAGGCAGAGCTTGAGGCCAGCAGCCAGGTTTGCCGGGGAATGGTGATTATCCCCCACGGATTCGGGCTGCATTACGGCGATGAGGTCTATGGGATCAATGTTAATTACCTGACTAAAAACACCCATCGCAGCCGATTCGGCACCCCGATCCACCGGTTTGTCCCCTGCAGAGTGGCCAAAAAGGAAAAAACGGATTGACCTCCGGCTGCCTGGTTAAAGAAAAGACCCGCTGTTTTTGTGCAGCGGGTCTTTAGGTTCTATACCAACCCGGAAATATCCTTTTTTCCGGCCCGGGCAAGCCATTCGGCCAGCACCATGCCGATCATGGCCAGGCATTCCATGTCCAGGTAAGAAGCCGCGCGCCGTTGAAACAAAAGAGAACAGTCTGCCGGGAAATCCTCGTCTTTGTCGTTGTACATCATGTAAACCGGCACTTGAGGAAGCGCCTGGAACCGATAGGACAGATCACAGGAAATTCCCAGATCATTGGTCTTTCCCCCCAGGGCTTGGCAGGCCTTCTCAAGAGCCTGCACCTGGCCGGAAAACTTCCGGGAAACAGGTTTTTCAGCAGTGTTTCCAAAACCAAGAACGTAGGGTGCGGCATCCCTGAAATCCTTGTAGGTGACAAGTTCCTTGTCGGTGTCGGGCTCCTCGGGGCAGAGAAGAAGATATTTGCATAAAATCACGCTGATCGAGTGCGGGGAAGGCTTTCCCTGCCGGTCAGTGATTGTTTCGGGGGTGATGGTGTAAAACTGATTGAAAAATTGGATTCCGATGGTGTTTCCATCTGTTTTAACTCCCAGTTGCCCGGCTTTTCCGCTTAAATCCAGGGCAGCCACCTCGGCAAGGTAAGTTTTAAAAATTTCTTTGAAAATAGGTGCTTCTGATTGCATAATGTGCTTTTATTCCTTTAATGTTTTTTTGCGGGCATTGTCTTGACCTGTTGATTAGATTCCAGGCCTTAATAAACCAGGCATATAAACCATGGAGATAAAATATGCATTTTGGAGATGAATTCAAGAATCAGTCGGTTGTTGTCACCGGATCATCGGGCGGCATTGGAAAGCAGACAGCCCTGCGTTTTGCAAAAGAGGGAGCAAAGGTGGTTGTATGTGACATGAAAACAGAAAAGGGAATGCAGGTGGCAGAAGAGATCCAGCAATCCGGGAAAACAGCTTTTTTTGCCGAACTCGATGTCAGGGATTTTCAGGCTGTGGAAAACCTTATGGCAAAGACCATTGAAACATTCGGGGGCATTGACGTGCTGGTCAATTCCGCGGGTATTTCCGGGGGAATCTTCCGGAATCTTTCCAGGATTGAAGAATCAGAGTGGGATCGAACCTACCAGGTGAACCTCAGGGGGTCTGCAAACTGCTGCAAAGCAGTCTTCGGACATTTCAGAAAACAGAAACACGGAAAAATCATCAATGTGGCATCTGTTGCCGGGCGCATGCCTGCGCCCGGCATGATCCCGTATGCAGCGTCAAAGGCGGGGGTGGTCAGTCTCACCCAGAGCCTGGCCTCTGAGTTGGCCAGATACAATGTAAATGTAAATGCCGTATGCCCGGGATGGGTCTGGACGCCCATATACAGCCAGAGCAAACCCCTTCAGGAGCATGCTGAAAAAATCGGCGCAACCCCCAGAGACGCTTTTCTCGGCATGGTGGAAGCCATGTGTCCGCTCAAACGGGAGCAGACACAGGAAGACATGGCCAATGCAATTTTGTTTCTTGCATCAGAGGCTGCTAAAAACATCAC
>JAABTZ010000161.1 GCA_011389605.1 Desulfobacteraceae bacterium | reverse complement strand
ACCTGGTGATCTCACCCCTTGCCCGGGGCCTTTTCCACAAGGCCGTATGCCAGAGCGGAATAATGCCCGTGATCCCGGCCAGCGACAACAATGCGGAAACAGTGATTGAAAATCTCGGCATAGAAGGGGAGAACCCGGGCGAACAATTGAAAAACATCGACGCTGAAACCATATTGGCAGCAAGCGCTGGAGTACGAACCTTTAACGCTTATGCAGACGGCTATGTACTGCCCGATACTGTGGTAAACTCCATCTATCAAGGCAATTACAATTCAGTGCCCATTATAGTGGGTGTAAATTACAACGAGTGGTTCAACTTTCTGCCCTTGTACGGCCCTGCTCTTCAGAAACCGGTTTGGGCCAATGCCTATGACCTGTTTGACCCGGATTTTGATCAGAATCACGAATGGACATATGAGGAAATCTTTCCCAACCAGATGGAAGAAGACCTCTACCAGGCTGCAGGCAGGTTTCCGTCCATGGGATACCGGGCCAAGTATCTTGATGAACTGGCAGGCTATCTGAGAGAAAAGCAGGAGGAAGTATTCGGCTACGTCTTTGCCTGGGACGGCGGAGGTGTGCCGGAAACAGAAGAATTTGCCAAAATTTTCGGTGCCGCACACAGCATGGAAATCCCGTTTTTCTTTGGAGCCGAAGACAGCTTGTTTGGCTACTCTTTTACAGAATCAAACCAGGAGGGAAGAAAAGACCTGCAGGATGCCATGCAGACCTATCTGTACAATTTCATGACAACAGGAGATCCGGGGCTTGCACCTGACGGCACTCCCTGGGATGCCTGGTCCAATGAAGAAGGAATGTATAAGGGTATCATTTTTAACGCCGATGCCCATCAGGCAGATCTGCAATACATCACCGACAAACTCAGCTTTGAAGATGTCAGCAACGCCATGGCAGCAGAACTTGCCTCCTGGCCCGAAGCCTTCCGCCAGGCCTGGGGATGGCTGCCGGCTTCCATGACCACCCAGCAGCCGGAAGCCATGAGATTTTCCCATAAGCTGGATTTTGAACCGAGCACCGGTGCCTCTGCGCACAGCGGCACATACGGCTATCACGTGGACCAATGGTCGGGATACCAGATTGCCGGCTATCAGCTGGAAATCCCCGACGGCTGGAATCCTGAAACCGACGGCCTGGTGCTTTACTGCCACGGCTACAGGGGAGACACTCCTTATCTGAGCGTTTCCATCCCCCAAGGCATCCGCGGTCTTCTGACTCAGATGGGCTATGCATCAGCTGCTTCCAGCTACGGGGAGAACGGATATAACATTGCCACGGGCGTTATCGGCACCCGCAAGCTGCTGGATCTGATCACAGAACAATATGGGGCACCCTACCCGGTCTACATAATCGGCCACTCCATGGGAGGCCATATAACAGCCAGGTCTGTAACAGAATACCCGGACGCCTATGACGGCGCCATGCCCATGTGCGGGGTAATGGGAGGCGGCATCGAGCAGTTCAGCGCATCACTTGACTGGGCTCTTCTGGCCAATTATTTTTCCGGGCTTAATTTTGAGCTGCCCTTTGCGGCTGAACAAAAGGATATATTTCTGGGGACTGTATTTGGCGGTGCTTTCGGAAATATCCCTCCCCAGCCTCCCGGCTCTTTTGATAACCCGGCAGAGGCTTTAAGTTTAAATGAGGCAGGGGAAAAATTCAAAGATGCCACAATGTACCGCACAGGCGGCAAGCGGCCCCTTTATGATGCTGCCTTTGCCAACGCGGCCTTTTTCCAGATTGCCGCCCAGGGCATTGATTTTGCAATCGATCCCACCGGCAGCGGTGATAGAGGCATTGCCGTGGACAACTGGGACAGGGTCTTTCAGCTAGATGATGACCCTGCCATGAGTGCCGAAGAACAGGCGCTAAACAACGGTATTGAGCGCATTGCGCCAGACGGCTCTTTTGACTTTGAAAGCGTGATGTTTCCTGTTTACGGGGATATTGAAATTCCGGTACTCAGCCTCCATGACATCGGAGATTATTTCGTGCCCTTCGGCCACCAGCGCATCTATGCGCAAAAAGTAGCCGATGCCGGCAGAAGCGACCTTCTTAAAACCCGCATAATCCGCAGCATTGCTCATTGCGGATTTACAGGGGAGGAAACCGCAGCAGCTTTCATGGACCTGGCTGCATGGGTGGAAGCCGGAATACCGCCCCAGGGCGATGACGTACTGGATACCGACAATGTTGCAGCAGATGACTTTGGCTGCCGCTTTACCAGTGAGCAGCGTCCAGCCGACCAGTACACAAACGGCGATGATGAATGGATCTGCATTGGAAACCAGAACTGAATCCAAAAACACTTAATACCGCCCGGACGTGCTTATGCCGTCCGGGCGGCATTTTCTATATTTCACAAATCCTGACGGCTTCGTAAAAAGTCCAATATCTGCGTTACGCGCAATTCCTCAGAATTTCACGTACGGCTAAGTACGCTGCATTCTTCGGCAATCGCGCAAGCCTTGATCTTGAACATTTTACAAAGCCGTCTAAAAGCGACTTTTTACGAGTTTGTCAATCCTGGTCCCTGCTTAAAGCAAATCAATCAAGCAGGATTTACCATTTTTACTCTATAATTTGAGAGACACCATGAACAAAAGCTTAAAGAACGAAGTGATGGAATTTCTGGGCAGCCGGGTTTAGGCTGTGGGTTTTACACCGGTGGACCGCTTGCCGCCGTGATTACAAGCGTGGAAAGGCCCGGCAATCAGGTCATTAAAGATGATCCCTGCCCCGAAGTATGATTCCATCATTTTTGATGCACCCGGACTACCGGCCTGCCCGCAAGAAAAAAGGATGCAATTGATATCAGATAGGCCCCCACAAACATATACAGGGCATAGCGGTAGCTGCCCGTGTAATCATATATCAGACCGGAAGCAAACGTGCCAAGGGCACCCCCCAGGGAGTTGGCCACCCAGAGCACTCCCAGAAGCACCCCGTAGGATAAAAGCCCCCAGAAATGGCCCACCACAAGCGGCAGCAGCACTATTACCCCGCCCATGGAAAACCCGAAGCAAACCGCATACACCCAGGCTCCGGCCGGACTTCGGGTAAATATCAAAAAAAGTACGGACAGGGCCTGAAGTCCGAAGCACAGAAGAATCACGTAATGAAAAGGCCAAATGTCAGACATCCGGCCAAAGCTGAGCTTGCCCAGACCGCCCACTCCGGCGGTCACTCCCAGGAGCGCGGCCGCTGCAGCCTGGGACATGCCCGTGTCCATAATCAGGGGAACCTGATGCTGGAGCACGCCCATCTGGGCCATGGGCGCCAGAAAAAAAGATACAAAAACAAACCAGAAAGCCCGGGTGCGAAAAGCGGCTTTTGCCTGCCATCCCATATCCAGCGGTGCAGGCCGGCCGCCCCCGCACAAATTACGCTCATTGCAGACATCATCTTCAGCTATAAGCCCCATTTGCCCGGGATGGTCCCGGACAATAAAAAACACCGCCGGAAAAGCAATGCCCCAGACCATAAGACCGATGATTACAAAAGAGGCCTGCCATCCCAGATAAGCTGTAACCACACCCACCATTGGTGCAAGAAACAGGCCCCCTGCCGATATTCCAACCATGGAAAGGCCGATGGCCGTGCCCCGCCGACGGTCAAACCAGTTGGACAAAAGGGCGGAGACCGGCACCACGCCCATGCCGCAAACCATGGCCGCCAGCAGGGCGTATATCACATAAAAATACCACAGCCACCTGGTAAGGCTCACCAGCAGAAAACAGGCTCCCGCACCCACAGCACATACCAGCATCACCCTGCGGGGGCCGAAGCGCTCAATGAGCCGGCCGAAAACAGGGCCCATAAGACCGCCGGTGATAAGGTAAATAGACATGGTCAGCGAAATTGCCGCCCTGTTCCAGCCAAACTGCCTTTCAATGGGTGCGATAAAAATGCTGAAAGAATAAAATCCGGCCCCGGCAAACAAAAAGCAGAGCATAAAACAGGCGGCCACAATGTACCAGCCATAATATATTTTTTTGTCAGCCATTATACTTAAATGGCACGCCTGTGCCGGCAAGTCAACCGGTGAGCCCGTATTTGTCCCGCAGCTTTTCAGACAATTTCTTTACTGTGGCAAATCCTTTTTCCACGGTTTTTTCAATATCGGAGTTGACCAGGCAGCAGGTAGCAGGAGACAGCAGGCTTTGCGCCAGCATTCGGTCCCGGTCAATTCCTTTTGCCCATAGCTTCTCCCAAAGGGTTTCAAGCATGTTTTGAAGAGAATCTTCGGATTCCTTTTCAAAGGGCTCAAAGTTGGTGGGCACAAGGCCCCAGGACAGAACCCCTCCCCGGTCCAGAAACCGCTTGACCGCAGGTGCGTATGAGGCAAAGACCTCGCCGTTGCTATAAACGTCCAGAGACAGGATATCCATGTCCAGGTTAAGCAGAAAGTCCCAGTCCGGGTTGCCGCACAAGTGCACACCCCGGGGCCTGTCAATCAGGGAGAAAAACATTTCCATATCAGCTTTCGCCTGAACATCGCCGTAGCCCGACATGGCCGAGAACAAAAACTGAAGGCCCGGCTCATCAACAAACATGAAAGCATTTTTGTTTTTCTGTTTGAGCCGTGCCAGCTGCACATTGACCCGCTGTGCCATAAACTCGAACATAAAAGGCCGTACTGAATCGTCAAACAAAATCGGCCTGTCGTTTTCATCTGATACGTTAAAGCCAAAAGATATGGGGCCTTCCAGCTGACCGCGAATGGCAGGCCGGTCCAAGAAATCCATTTCCAGAAATTTATGATACACGGCCGAATAATCCCGGCTTACGTCAAAAACTTCAGGATCATCAAACCTTGCCAGAACATCGCCGAGTTCTTCTGCAAACTTTTCTCCGGAAAAAGACAGTTTGCGGTTTTCCACGTCAAGCACAATTCCCGGGAAATGCTCGGCTGCCTGGACATACATGTCCTCGTAATAATTCAGCCGGGGCAGCTGGGGCCAGAAAGGAATATCAAGGGACGTGGCCGTTTCCAGGGCCCGGTCAACGTCGGTATGAGGCATCACGGCCATTGCTGTTGTCAGCAGGTTTCCGGGAATGGGCATTTTTTCAAATCCTTTCTTCCAAAAATTCTTAATCGTGATCAATGAGCCCGGCAAGGGCAGTTTTGACCGCATCCGGATTGTCGGCATACAATTGGGCAAACCGTTTTCCCCCCGTACTGTTGTCTTTATAAAAATCAACACACCGGCTCACAATGTCAAGGACCGCATCTGCAGCATAGCGCCCGGGCAGGGTTTCGGCCAGGTGCGGATGGCGGCCCAGTTTTCCCCCAAGCAAAATTTTATAAGCCTGCCCGGTGGTCCGGATTGTTCGGCTTGGGCATGCCCGGGAGCATTCACCGCAGTCCAGGCACTTTGACCTGTCGATTTCTGGCCTCTGCCGGGCTTCATTCAAACTCACCGCCCCTTCCCTGCATGCCTGCAGACACTCACCGCACATGGTGCAATCCTCTCCGGTCACTTCGGGGACCGAGACCCCGATGATGCCGATATCCCTGATCTGAGGCCGGGAGCAGGCGTTGGGGCAGTCAGCTATGGTCACGCCAAATTCGTGGTGAAACTTCAGGGGGCCGTTTACGGTCTTTTTCAAAAACCCGGGCAGATCCTTTTCTGCAAGAAGCGCTTCCAAGCGGCCTGAAAGATCCTCATCAGGTCCGGCTCTGCCGGGACACCCCCCGGGACCAAAGCAGGTCTCCACCCGGTATCCGCGCACTTCTTCTTCCATGTTTTCCATGTATTTTTTTTTAACCGCATACACGTCATCAATGGTTACCTTATCACGGCCGGCTTTTGCAACGTATTGCTCCACTTTCCTGCGCACACGCTTTCTGACAAAAAAAGGCACTTTTCTTATGGCAGCATCCGCATCAGCTGTCCATTCCATAACTTTTTCCTCCCGTCATTTTTTTCCATCCCTATGTTTATTGATATTCTGCACCATGAAGTATCCCGATTTCCTTGATTTATGTCAAAATTCGTTATATGCCGTTATAAACCCCTGCCAGGAGTTAAACATGAGTGATGCAAAACAGGTATTGAGCCGTTCCATGCTATTTTCCGGTCTGCCGGATCAAGATATCGACGCCCTTATGGCCATTGCCCTGGAAAAACCCGTGTCAGCCGGAGAGCTGATTTTCTCCGAAGGCGATGACGGCAACGGATTTTACGTAACCATAGAAGGCATGATCAAGGTCTACAAACTTTCTGCAGAGGGAAAAGAGCAGATTCTGCACATGTTCGGACCCGGCGAGCCTTTTGGCGAGGTTCCTGTGTTTTCCGGCAAAGCCTTTCCTGCAAATGCCGGGGGCATAAAAAAAAGCAGGGTGCTGTTTTTCCCCAGGCGGGCCTTCAGAAATCTTATCGCCCAGAAGCCGTCCGTGGCCATGAACATGCTGGCAGTGCTGTCCATGCGTTTAAGAAATTTTACCATCCAGGTGGAAAACCTGTCTTTAAAAGAAGTGCCCGCCCGGCTTGCCGGCTATTTCCTGCTCCAGTCCGAGGCTCAGAATCATTCTGACACCATCACCCTAAACATCTCCAAGGGGCATCTTGCAAGCTTTCTTGGCACCATTCCCGAAACCCTGTCGCGTATGCTCAAAAAAATGAGTGAACAGAAACTAATAGAAGTCCAGGGCCGAACCATCCGGATTTTAGACCGGCAGGGCATGGAAGACCTTGCTGAATTCGGAAAAATGGAATCCGCATAAAGGGTTTGCACCTCTCTGGGTTGCAATATTGCATCCAACCGTTACTATTCCTTAAAAATGCCTCTTTCAACAAGATCACAGGACCCTTGTTTCAAAATATGATGGTCCCGTAAAAAGCCTGATTTCAGATGGGGCCGTAAAAAGTTCAAGATCGAGGATAAAACCGATGATACCTGGTTGCATGATGCGATTTGCATGTTTGGGGCATGCGGCCGCATGCCTTCTGATCATAACCTTGTGGACAGCAGGCCTGACTGCGGGGTCTTTGTATCCTGACCAGATGCTTTCCAAACTCGTTGCCGAAGCCATGGAAAACAACATGGCCCTTCAAAGCCGGACCGCCCGTATAAGGGCAATGGAATCACGGGCGACTGCCGCAGGCGCCCTGCCGGATCCCAGAATCGGCCTTGCCGTGCAA
>JAABTZ010000160.1 GCA_011389605.1 Desulfobacteraceae bacterium | reverse complement strand
TATAGCAGTAAATGACCACCACATCAGCCTGGTTTGCATTGGAAATCCAGGTCTTGGAACCGTTTAGCACAAAGTGATCACCCTTGTCCTCGGCAACGGTTTCCATGGACATGACATCAGATCCGGCATCTGGCTCGGTTATGCCAAAGGCCCCCAGCATCTCGCCGGCGCATAATTTCGGGACATACTTTTTTTTGGCTTCCTCGGTGCCGTAAAGATAAATGGGATAGGCACAGCCGATGCCGATTAAATTGATCTGAACCCTAAGCGAACTGGATGCCCGGGCAATTTCTTCGGTTATAATCGCCGCGGCCATCCATCCGGCATCCTCGCCGCCGTATTCCTCCGGAATCACGGTGCCGATAAAACCCAGCTCCGCCATGGGCTTGATGGCCTCTTTGACCGGCAGATAATTATCCGCATCCCACTGATCTGCATTTGGGGCGATTTTCTTGTCTGCAAACTCCCGAACGGCTTTTTGCAGCATTTTATGCTCTTTTGACAGTTCAAATTGCATTATCATGTCTCCTTGCTTTGTTAACTTCTTTCAAATATTGCGGCAATACCTAGTCCGCCGCCCCCGCAAATGCATTCCAGGCCTGTTTTTGCCCCGGTTCTGCGCATTTCATGCATCATGGTGACAAGCACACGAACACCTGTGGCACCGATTGGGTGGCCCAGGGATATGCCGGATCCGTTAACATTTACCTTGCCGTAATCATCAGGTGAAACCCCCATATCCTTTAAGTCTGCAAGCACCTGGGCGGCAAAGGCTTCCTGGATTTCAATGAGCTCCATGTCTTCAAGACGGGCGCCGGCTATGCCCATTGCTTTTTTTACAGCGGCATTTACTGTCAGGTGAGTTCGGGTGGGATCAGCCCCGGCGGCTGCAACGGATTTAACGGATACAAAAGACTTAATTCCAAGCTCTTTGGCTTTTTTCTCCGACATTATCACCACAGCCGCTGCCCCGTCGTTTTCACTCGAGGAGTTGCCCGCAGTGCAAACACCTCCCATCACCGGCTTTAAGCGGGCCAGCTTTTCAAGGCTGGTATCTTTTCTGGGGGTTTCATCAGCGCGGACAACCACGGGATCACCTTTTTTCTGCGGCACGCTCACTGCAATTATCTCTTCGTCAAACTTGCCCTGGTCCCATGCCGCACAGGCCTTTTTCTGACTTTCACAGGCCCAGTTGTCGCATTGCTCACGGGTGACATTTTCTTCTACTGCCGCGGTTTCAGCCCATGACATCATGGAAGGCAAAAGCCCGTATCTGTGCTCCGGCTGACTCATGACCCGCGCCCGCTGGATTCTGTCATAAAAGGGCAGCCCCCAGATGGACAGATCTCCGTGGCCCCGGGGCATTGTCTTTTGACCGCCAATACCCCATTTTATATCGCCGGGAAGATAAAATTCAGCATGCGACATGCTCTCAACCCCGCCGGCCACAACAATTTCAGCATCCCCGCTTTTAATCAGGGCTGCGGCCAGGCGGATTACTTCCAGGCCGGTGCAGCAGCGCCGGTCAATGGTAAATCCTGGAATCTCTTCCGGCCACCCGGCGTTTAAAAGGCCCATGCGGGCAATATTTACGTATTCGCCGTTCTGGTAGGCCTGGCCCATGATTACTTCATCGACCTGCCCTGCCTCTATGCCGGCTCTTGACACGGCTTCGTTTAAAACCAAAGCGGCCAGGTCATAGGCTTCAACCGTGCGCAAACCGCCCATATATGCACCCACAGGCGTTCGCACACCGCTTGCAATCACAATTTTTTCATCAGACATGGATACTCCTTGCAAAATCTCTGGAATTTAGAATGCAGAATCTGCAATTTCCACAATCTCACGGCCGTTGCGCAGACATATTCCGGCACGGGCAATGGTGTGGGGCAGGATGTAATCGGCAAAAAAAGTAGCCTGGGCCACTTTGCCGCGGAAAAATTCATTTTTCCGCCCCTTTTTCCCGGCACGCTCCCAGGCTATGCACGCCATGTCCAAAAGCCGCCAGACCATGACCAGATCCCCGAAACACAATAGGGCAGGATATGTATAAGAAGCCCACTGAAGCCGATCTTCCTGGCTTCTGCGGCTCATCTCATCTGCCATTTCCCGTACCCTGCCAAAGGCATCGGCAAGATTGCCCACATGGGATCCAAGCCCCTCATGATCCCGGCGGACTTCTATAAATGCTTCCATCTCCTGTATAAACGCGGAAAACATAGCCCCGTCATTTAAACGCATTTTGCGCCCCATAAGATCGATTGCCTGAATTCCGTTTGTGCCTTCATAAAGGCTCATAATCTTGGCATCGCGCAAATACTGCTCAATGGGATAATCCTTGCAGAATCCGTATCCTCCCAGGCACTGCATGGCTGTTTCACATACACGGAAACCCGAATCAGAACAATATGCCTTTACAATAGGAGTCATAAAATCGGTAAGCGCCTGGTAGTGCTTCCGGGCTTGCTCACTTTCTCCTTCCGAGGCCAGATCCGCCCAGAAAGCTGCCGTGTAAATCATCGAACGCATACCGTCCACGGAAGCCTTCATCCACAAAAGCATTCGCCGGACATCGGGATGGTCGATAATGGGTACAAAGCCGGTCTTTCTTTTGGCCGCATCAGAGCCCTGGATCCGCTGCCGGGTGTATTCCAGCGCGTTTTGGTACGCGGTGCTGGCAAGTGTCATTCCTGATACGCCTGTATTGATACGCGCTGAATTCATCATCTGGAACATATGTGCCAGGCCCTGGTTGGGCTCGCCGCAAAGATAGCCGATGCAGCCGTCCTTGGCCCCAAAGGAAAGGGCCGCTGTGGGAGAGGAGTGAAGTCCCAGTTTTTCTTCAATTCCGGTACACACCACGTCATTGAATTCACCCACGCTGCCGTCTTCATTAAGCCGGTACTTGGGCACCACAAAAAGGGATATGCCCCTTACGCCCTCCGGGGCACCGTCAATGCGGGCTAAAACCAGATGCACAATGTTTTCGGCGATATTGTGCTCACCCCAGGAGATAAAAATCTTATTGCCTTTAATCCTGTAGTGATTGTCTTCCGGAAAGGCCGTAGTCTGGGTTGCCGCCAGGTTGGAGCCGGCATCGGGTTCTGTAAGGCACATTGTACCGGCAAAGGTCCCGTCATACATCCGGGGCACAAAGGCCTCTTTGAGCTCCCTGATGCCAAAGCTTTCAATAAGGTGGGCCGCGCCATGGGTCAGGCTCGGGGCCATGTTAAACGACTGACACGCTCCATACATAAAGTCATTTACGACAATGCGCATCATATTGGGAAATCCCTGCCCCCCGTATTCAGTGTCCCTGGCAGCTGCGGTCCAGCCGTCCCGGCCGTACTGGCGAAATACACCGGCAAATTCAGCCGGGCAGATCACTTCGCCTTTTTCATAGCGCACTCCCTGCTCCTCGCCGATTTCGTTTAACGGGGCTACCGCCTTTTTGGCAAACCTGATGGCTTCGGTAACCAGCAGATCCAGGGTTTCCTCTGTCAAGGACTCATAGCGCTCAAGGCTGCAAAGGCTGCCGTAGCCAAGCTGTTCCTTTAGTATATAAAAAATGTCTTTTTGATTGATTTTAAAATGTGTCATGATAAATCCTTGATTTATTACTCAAACGAAGAAAAATCCGGCTCCCGGCGCTCAAAAAAAGCACTCAGGGCTTCTTTGCATTCCCCGGATTCCAGACGTCGGGCAAAATGTTGAAGCTCGTCGGCCATGGTATCACTCAGTGTTGCCATGGCCTGTTTTTTAAGAAGGGCCTTGGTGAGCCGAACCGAGGCCGGCGGTTGTTGAGCCAGTTTGCAGGAAATATCCCAGGCATGGTCAATCACCTTATTATCCGGCAATACGGCATTTATAATCCCAAGATCCAGGGCCTGTTGTGAAGAAAGGGTTTTGGAAAGAAGCAGGATCTCCGCTGCCCTCTGATGACCCACAAGCCGCGGCAGCAAAAAACTGGAACCGGCTTCAGGGCTTAGGCCCAGCCGGACAAACGGCATGGAAAAAGTTGCGCTCTGCCCTGCATAAATCAGGTCAAAATGAAACAGGCATGTTGTGCCAATTCCTATGGCCGGACCTGTAACCGCTGCTACCATTGGTTTTTCAGCCAGGCTTATGGCTTCCATAAACGGGTTGCTGCCTGCGGGACGCAGCTCAGGGTTTTCGCCGGCCAGCTGGAACTCTTTTAGGTCATTTCCTGCACAGAAGCAATCCTTGGATCCGTGAAGCAATATGGCCCGAATTTCCGGATCAGCATCGGCACCGTTGATGGCCCCGGCCATGGCAGCGTACATTTGGCGGGTCAGGGCGTTTTTCTTTTCAGGCCGATTGATTTCAATCCGGCAAACCCTGTTTCTATTATGAACCAGGACTTCAGCAACGGAGCTGGCAGTTTCCATATGAGCCATCCTATGACCGGATCCGGTTCAGATTTTCCCATATTATGGAATAGCCCTGACCTCTTCCAACACACATAGTGGTCAGACCGTAGCGGGCATCTGGATTTTGAGCAAACAGACCCTTCATAAACGCTACCAGGCGGGGGCCTGAAGCGGCCAGGGGATGGCCGTAAGCAATGGCACCACCCCATTTGTTGACCCTTGAGTCATCAGGGCTGACACCAAGACGGTCCAGACAGTACAGAGCCTGAACCGCAAATGCCTCGTTGATTTCGATAATGTCCATATCTTCCATGGTAAGACCGGCTTTTTCCAGCGCTTTCAGGGTTGCCGGAACCGGTGCTGTTCCCATGATGGTCGGATCCACGCCGGCAACACCCGTAGCCACCCAGCGCAACTTTGGCGTAAACCCGTTTTTTTCCGCCATGACCCGGCTCATAAGTAAAACAACCGCTGCCCCGTCATTTAATCCCGAGGAATTGCCGGCTGTAACCCTGCCGCCCTGCTCCCGGAAAGGGGTCTTTAATTTAGCAAGCCCCTCAAGTGTAGTTTCCGGTCGGGGGTGCTGATCTTTGTCTATCAAAACCTTTGTACCGTCAGCCAGGGTTGATTCCACGGGAACAATCATGTCCGCCATGCTGCCTGCCTCTATTGCTTCAGCTGTTTTGCGCTGGCACTGCCAGGCATACTCATCGGCCATTTCCCGGGTAAATTCCGGGAAGCGGTCATGGATATTTTCCGCGGTCATCCCCATATTAAAGGCTGAAGGTCCTCCCAGCCTTTCTTCTGCCATGGGATGGGGATCGCGCATAAAGCCCATGGGCAGATGCCCCATATGCTCAACCCCGCCGGCCAGAAGGCAGTCGGCCATACCGCAGGTTATGTGACTGGAAGCAAATCCCACTGCTGTAAGGCCGCTTGCACACATGCGGTCAATGGAGCATCCGGGAATTTTCCACCCCCACTGGGCCAGAATTGGAATCATACGGCCGATGGTGCCGCCCTGTTCCTTAACCTGGTTGGTGACGCCCCATATACTGTCTTCAACCATATCGGGGCCAAAGCCGGGGTTGCGTTCTACAAGCGCTTCAAGCAATGGAATACAAAGGTCCTCGGCCCGGGTGTTCCAGAATATACCTTTTTCACCGGCCCGGCCAAATGCGGTCCGAACCGCGTCAATCACCACCACATCGCTGAACGTATTGGACATATCTGCTGCTCCATAGATGCTACATTCAATTTTTAAGGCAGCTTCGGTTTAAGGTTCATGATTTAAAAACAGCAGGTTCATCATGATTAAAGCCGTCTTCAGCCAGTGCCCTTCGCCAACTGCCTGTCAGTTTTGATGCTCCCGTAAAAAGTCCGTTTTCAGATGGGGCCGTAAAAAGTTCAAGATCAAGGCTTGCGCGATTTTGAAGAATGCAGCGTACTTAGCCGTACGTGAAATTCTTCAGAAATCGCGCGTAACGCAGATATTGGACTTTTTACGGTTCCATCAAAATTGGCATGACCGCTGCCCGGCCCGAATCGTCGGCATCATATTCAAGGGCACAGGATTTTCAAACCGGTCCATGTGATAACGGATCGTATCACCTATGGACCCGCTCTTATCTGTTCAATAAAAAGAAAATGTACGTATAGGATCTCTTATAATTCGGAGAATCCTGCGCAATGCAAGCATTATGTTGCTTCCTCCCGGCAAGCGGGCCATGATGCTAAGAGCAAGCACTTTAATCCTTGTTTTACCACTCTTAAGCTCCCTTAACCGGCCAAGCGCCTGCCGGCTTTTGTGCGGCTGGCCTGCCAGCAGATATTCTTTTGCCATAATAAACAGCTGATCGCTTTCTATGGAGCTCACCATTTCCTCGTTTCTCACAATGAAATCGGGATCTTTTCTCCAAACCCGTTCGATCAGGGCCAAACGATTTTTAGATGCCTTCAACGCACTGCTCCGTGTCAATCGCATGTCATCATCATGGCCCCGGTTAATCGTGGTTTCGACATCCATAAATCCTCCCTCCCAACTTCGGGCGATACGGGCAAAAAAGTCCCAATCCTCGTACAGATAAACTCCCTCGGGAAAGCGGATGCCAGTTTCAGTGCATTCACGCCGAATCATCACAGAACTCGGCAGCACATAAGGATCCTTGAGAAGCCAGGTATAAAGGTCTCCCCAATAAACTGCAAAGTCCTCCCTTTTATTTTCTCGTTCGGGCACAAGCAATGAAAAAGCCCGCTTGTTGGGGAAAATTGTACTCCATGAAAGAACTGTCTGACCCCAACGACGCAGGCCGCAACATTTCAATTCACCATTGTTTTTCAAAACAGAGAACTCGGAGAAGAGAAAACCGATCTGAGGAAGTGACTCCATGATCTCTACCTGGGCCTTTATTTTTGACTCCCGCCACATATCATCGGAATCCAGAAAAGCAATATAGCTGCATTGCTGCAGTGCCATTTCCATGCCGGCATTTCTGGCTTTACCCGGCCCGCCATGCGACTGTTTCACCGTATTTATTCTGCTGCCGTAAGAACGGAGTATCGAGTCGGTTTCGTCTGTTGAGCCATCATCGACCACAATAACTGACAGATTTTCATAATTCTGGCCCAAAACGCTGTCAATTGCCTCGGCTATATAGTGAGACCGGTTATATGTGGGGATAATGACGCAAACAGAAGGATGATTCTCTGGATAATGCCCGTTCATTGTTTAACCTGATTTGCTCGCCTGGGAATTTGAAACCCTCAGTTCGCACTTGTTTTAATG
>JAABTZ010000159.1 GCA_011389605.1 Desulfobacteraceae bacterium | reverse complement strand
AAGTTCTTTCACAATAGCTTGTCTTTATTGAATATTCTTTCACTTCAGAGCTTTTAGGATGCAAGCTGCCTTAACTTCTTGATTTTTATATCTTTGCTTGACACTTAACACTGCCTGCAAAAAAGACTTTTTACGAAGCCGTCAACTTTGAACCTTGAACCAATAAGGAATTTCTAATGCCTGTTTTTAAATCCCGGATTCATACTCAATCCGCAGAGTTCCAGGCCAACAAAGAGCACATGGAAGCAGGGGTAGCCCAGGTGCGCGAAATAGAACAGCGCGTGCTGGAAACCGCCGAAGCCAAGATCCCCAGATACCGAAAGCGGGGCTACATAAGCCCCCGGGAGCGCTTAAATCTTCTGCTTGATCAGGGCGCTCCTTTTCTGGAGCTATATAGCCTGGCAGGCTATAAGCAGGGAAATGACACTGACGGTTCTGCTGCCGGCGGCACATGCATTGCCGGCATCGGTTATGTCAAGGGCACCCGGTGTGCCGTTTACGTGGATGACTACCTTACCAAGGGGGGCAGCATTTCACGCTATGGTGCTGAAAAACGAATAAGCATGCAGATGCTGGCCTTAAACAAAAAGATGCCCTTTATTGTACTGGCCCAGAGCGCGGGCGGGGATCTTCGGGAGGCCGGTGACATGTTCGGCGCCTCGGGGGTCTTTTTTGCCAACCAGGCCCGGTTGTCTGCCGCAGGAGTTCCACAGATCACAGTGGTTCATGGCAGTGCCACAGCAGGGGGTGCCTATCAGCCTGGTTTGTCGGATTACATCGTGATGATTCGCCGCCAGTCAACAGTTTATCTTGCAGGCCCGCCGCTTTTAAAGGCTGCCACAGGCGAAATTGCAACAGATGAAGAGATAGGAGGGGCGGAACTGCACTGCCAGATTTCGGGAGTGTCTGACTATCTGGCGGAAAACGATGCTGACGGAATCCGCATTGCCAGACAGATCATGGAAAAAATCAAGTGGAATAAAAACCTTCCTAAAGCGCCTGAAAAGTCTTTTTCAGATCCTGTCTATCCGGCCGAAGATCTCATCGGCATTGTCCCAGTGGACCCAAAGACCCCCTATGACTGCCGGGAGATCATGGCCAGGATCGCAGACGGATCCGATATCCTTGATTTCAAGCCTGAATATGATGCAGGTACAGTGTGTGCGTTTATGGACGTTCATGGCCACTCCTGCGGGGTGCTTGGAAACAACGCGCCCATCACTTCCAATGGCGCAGCCAAGGCGGCTCAGTTCATGCAGCTTTGCGAGCAGTCAGAAACGCCTTTGATCTTTTTGCACAATACCACGGGGTTTTTGGTTGGCACCGAGGCCGAACGCCAGGGTATTATCAAGCACGGCTCCAAGATGATTCAGGCTGTGACCAACACCACGGTACCAAAGATTGCAATGATTGTGGGCGGCTCATATGGCGCTGGCAATTATGCCATGTGCGGCCGGGGCATGGGTCCGGATTTCGTTTTTGCCTGGCCCCGCAGCGTGGTTTCCATAATGGGCCCGGCCCAAGCCGGAAGCGTACTGCGTCAGGTGGCCCACGCACGCATGGAAAAAATGGGGCAGGTGGATGAAAATTTTCTCGACCAGATAGAGGCCGATACCAGAACCGCCCTGGAGCAGCGTTCCCATGCTCTTGCAAACACGGCCCGCCTGTGGGACGACGGGCTCATTGATCCGCGTGATACACGCAGCATTCTGGGATTTGTTCTCGATATCTGCCGGGAGGCCCGCACTCGCAAGCTCAAACCCAACACCTTCGGCATCGCCCGCATGTAAGGAGAAAAAAATGATCCAAAAAATTCTGATTGCAAACCGGGGCGAAATTGCGGTGCGGATTATAAAAACCGCGCGCGCTTTAGGTTTCCGCACAGTAGCTGTATACAGTGAGGCAGATGCGGACGCCCTGCACGTTGATATGGCTGATCAGGCCGTTTGCATAGGCCCGGCCCCGGCTGCACAATCCTATTTGTCTGCTGAAAAAATTATTCATGCTGCAAAAAACAGCAATGCCGATGCCGTTCACCCCGGGTACGGGTTTTTGGCTGAAAACTCAGCATTTGCAAGGGCCTGTGAAGCAGAAAATCTTGTCTTTATAGGCCCTGGCGCAGATGCAATGGAGCTTATGGGCAGCAAGCGTTTGTCCAAGGAGGCCATGATTGCTGCCGGAGTGCCCTGCATTCCGGGATATCAGGGCGCGGATCAAACCGATGCCGTGCTTTTGAGCCAGGCGGAAAAAATCGGGCTGCCGCTTATGGTCAAGGCCTCTGCCGGCGGGGGGGGGCGGGGCATGCGGCTTGTTTTTGAAAAGGAAAAGCTTGCCGAAAGCATTCAAAATGCCAGAACCGAGGCTAAAAGTACTTTTGGCAGCGATGAGCTGATCCTGGAAAAAGCTCTTGTGGAGCCCCGCCACATTGAAATTCAGGTGTTTGCAGACAGCCACGGCAATATTGTGTACATGGGCGAGCGGGACTGCTCGGTCCAGCGAAGGCATCAGAAGGTGGTTGAAGAAGCCCCGTCGCCTTTTACCAACGAGGCTTTGCGGGAAAAGATGGGACAGGCCGCAGTCAATGCCGCCCGGGCCTGCAATTATCTGGGTGCCGGTACTGTTGAGTTTCTGGTGGATGCAGACAGGAATTTTTATTTTCTGGAGATGAATACCCGGCTCCAGGTGGAGCACCCGGTCACGGAAATGATTACAGGCCAGGATCTTGTGGCCTGGCAGATCTGGGTGGCCTGCGGTGAAAAGCTGCCACTTTCCCAGCAACAGATCAAGCTATGCGGACATGCAATAGAAGTGAGGCTTTATGCCGAGGATACCCGCCGTGGTTTTCTGCCCCAGACAGGCCCGGTTCTGGCCTGGCAGGTGCCTGCCCGGGACGGGGTGCGCGCTGATGCCGGCATTGAAGCCGGCAGGGAGGTCTCAGCCCATTATGATCCGATTGTGGCAAAGGTCATTGCACACGGCAGAAACCGCGACGAGGCCAGGCGGAGGCTGGCATCGGGTTTGTGTGATACCGTGCTTTTGGGCTTTAACAACAACAAGCTGTTTTTAGAGCGGGTTGTCAACCACACGGTTTTTGCCGGCGGAGAGGCCACCACTGCATTTATAGAAAAACATTTCCAGGATGACATCAGCATGGCCAAAGACGCCATGTCTAACAAAACACTTGCCCTTGCAGCCATGATCATCTACCAGGGCCGGTCCCCTGAAGCCCGGGATGCCGGATGGCATACGCCCGCGCCGTACCGCTACAATTTTGTGCTCGGCTGCGATGAAATTGATTATCAGGCAGCTCTGGTAAAACAGGGCACCCGGTTTCAGGTTACGGTCAAGAACCAGGCGGCAGACGTTGAAAAAAAATCGGTCCCGGATCAGGATGTATTCCTGGAATGGGTCCGGGCAGATGATCACACCCTGATCTATCTTGACGGCGGAGTGCGCTGCACTGCAAGGTTTGCCATGGCAAATGACAGGCTGTTTCTGGATGCCGGCACAGGGCATTTTATTTTTGAGGATAAAACCCTTGAAATTGCAGCCGCGGCAGAAGATGCCGCAGGAAGCGGAGACGTGATATCCACCATGAATGGTGTGGTTGTGGAAGTCAGGGTCAGTGAAGGCCAGGAAGTTGAGTCCGGCCAGGCAATACTGGTGATTGAATCCATGAAAATGCAGCACCAGTTTGCTGCAGCTGTTGCCGGCACGGTTGAATCCGTGACTGCCGCAGCCGGTGACCAGGTCAAGCCCGGGCAATTGCTGGTCAGGATTACAGCCGTACAAAATCAGGGAGAAGAAGCATGAGCCATCCCAAAGCAGATGAAAAACTGATTGTGGCCAATTGCAGCGGTTTTTTCGGCGACCGGTTTTCGGCCGCAAAGGAAATGGTCGAAGGCGGCCCCATTCATGTTCTTACCGGCGACTACCTTGCTGAGCTTACCATGGCAATTTTGTTAAAAGACACTTTAAAGGATCCCGGCCGTGGATATGCCCGGACCTTTTTAAGGCAGATGGAAGAGATCATGGGCCAATGCCTGGATAAAAAAATCCGGGTGGTTTCCAATGCCGGGGGCTTAAACCCCAAAGCCCTGGCCCAAAAGCTTACAGAAACAGCAGAAAAACTGGGCCTGCATCCAACAATTGCCTGCATTACCGGTGATAATCTCATGGGCCGTCTGGAGGATTTGCAGGGGCAGGGAGAAACATTTAGTCACATGGACAAGAATGTCAGTCTCAGGCAGGCCGGGGCTGTTCCAATTACGGCAAATGCTTACCTGGGAGGGTGGGGCATTGCCCAGGCCCTGGAAAAAGACGCGGACATAGTGATCTGCGGCCGGGTGGCAGATGCGGCCCTGGCTGCCGGTCCGGCCGCCTGGCATTTCAAATGGGACCATACCGATTGGGACCGCCTTGCAGGTGCTTATGCCGCCGGGCATGTGATTGAATGCGGTGCCCAGGCAACCGGGGGCAATTATTCATTTATTGATGAAGTGCCTTCATATAAAAACGTTGGTTTTCCAATTGCTGAAATTTTTTCAGACGGAAGTTTTGTCATCACCAAGCATCCCGGCACAGGCGGGCTGGTTTCAACAGGCACTGTAACGGCCCAGCTTCTTTATGAAATCGCAGAACCCGCATATCTGACCCCGGATGTAACCGTGCGCTTTGACACCCTTTTGCTTGAAGACAAAGGTTCAGACCGGGTCCTGGCTTCCGGAATAAAGGGGCAGCCCCCGCCTTCAACCACCAAAGTATGCATCAACACCCTGGGCGTGCACAAAAATTCCATGACCATTATTTTAACAGGACTAGACATTGAAAAAAAAGCTCAAATCGTTGAAGAAACACTTTTTGAAAGTCTTGGGGGAAAAGAGCAGTTCCAGACCGTTGATGTGCAGCTGATTCGATCGGAAAAGGCTGATCCGCCCACAAATGACGAGGCTTTTGCATTTCTGCGAATCACGGTTCTGGACCCGGACGCAAAAAAGGCAAGCATGTTGTCAGCGCGAATCGTGGAACTGGCCCTTGCCAGCATTCCAGGTTTTACAGCCACTTCACCACCCGGGAAAGCCGCTCAGACCGTTGTACACTGGCCCTGCCTTGTGTCCATGGCTCATCTGCGCCATATTGTAGAGATCGGTGATCAAACAACAGAAGTGCAATGCTCCCTGGCCGGCCAGGATCCGGTTGAAATTTTTCTTCCCCGGGTCAATATCGCTCCTGTAGCCCAAGGCCAGGTGGTGCAAAAACCTCTGGGACGCGTTTTTGCCGCGCGCTCCGGGGATAAGGGGGGCAACGCAAATCTTGGTGTCTGGGCAAAAACCCCTGAGGCTTATTCATTTTTGCACGCTTTTCTGACTCCGGAAAAACTAAAGGAGCTTTTACCCGACTGCGTTCCTTACTTAATTGAGCGCCATGAGCTGCCCAATCTGCTGGCAGTCAATTTCTATATTCGCGGCATCCTGGGCGACGGTGTTGCAGCCTCGGTCCGAAGCGACCCACAGGCCAAGACCCTGGGGGAGTATCTGCGGGCAAAGATCGTTGAAATGCCCCGGGCTATTGCAGAACCTCTATAAGGATAAAATAATGAGCGATGAACTCTTATATGACGTCAAAAACGGGGCCGCATGGCTGACCATAAACCGTGAAGCAAGGCGCAATTCAATAAGCCCGGAGCTGATATCGCTTTTCCAGCAGCGTCTGGATGCGGCTGAAAAAGATAAATCCGTGCGGGCGGTCTGCATTACCGGCGTGGGTGTAAAAGCGTTTTGTTCCGGGGCTGACCTGGCAGGATCCGCCGGCGAGCTTAATACAAGCCCGGAGCAGGCCTATGCTGATTTGCTAAAACGTCTGGCCGCCTATCCCAAGCCCACAGTGGCAAGGGTCAACGGTTATTGCCTTGCCGGTGGCACTGGGTTCATGCTGGCATGCGATATCGTGGTGGCGGCAGAAACTGCAAAATTCGGAACCCCTGAGGTCAACGTGGGGCTCTGGCCCATGATGATCGGGGCTCTGATTTTTAGAAACGTGCTGACCAAAAAAGCCATGGAGATGATATTGCTGGGAGAAAAAATAACCGCCGCTCAAGCCCTGGAAATGGGCCTGTTGACCAGGGTGGTGGCCCCGGAAGACCTGAATTCTGAAGTGGAATCCATTCTGGACAGCCTGTGTAAAAAAAGCCCCATTGGCATGAAGCTTGGCAAGCAGGCTTTTTATAAAATGCGCGAGATGCCCTTTGAACAGGCTCTTGACTTTCTGGTTGAGCAGATCCGTGTGGTGTCATCCACCGAGGATGCAGTCGAGGGCATTACAGCTTTTATGGAAAAGCGCAGCCCGATGTTTAAGGGCCGGTAGTTCAGGGGGCAGAGAACCTATGACAAAAGGCTTTGGGAGGCAAGGCAATGGAGGAAATCTGCAAAGATTTGCGGGCTGAGCATGAGGAGTTGGATAATCTGGTGGCCGGTCTGGATCAGGAGCAATGGCAGCTTCGCACTCCTTTTCTGACCTGGTGCATAAAAGATGAAATCAGGCATCTGGCCTATTTTGACGATCGGGCCGCCCTTGCTGCCACCGATCCGGAGGCATTCAACCGCCACCTGGAAGAAGCTGTCAATGATTTTGCAGCCTTTGAAAAGCAGCTGGAGCATGTGGGTCGTGATTTGAGGCCGGATCAACTCATGGACTGGTGGCAAAAGCAGCGGGAAAGCATGTTAAACGCCCTTGCTCTGTGCGGCCCCAAAGACCGCCTGCCATGGTACGGACCGTCCATGGGCGCGCTTTCTTTTGCAACTGCCCGGCTAATGGAGACCTGGGCCCACGGCCAGGACGTGTTTGACACTCTGAAAATCCGCCGCACACCCCGGGAATGCCTGCGCCATATAGCGCATCTGGGGGTCAAGACCTTTGGCTGGACCTATCTTAACCGGGGACTGGAAGTGCCCCAAAGCCCCGTTCGGGTAGAACTCACGGCCCCGTCAGGAAATATATGGTCCTGGGGGCCCGGGGATGCCAAAGAAATTATTTCAGGCCCGGCCCAGGATTTTTGCCTCGTGGTGGTGCAGCGCCGGCACGTTGACGATACAGCCCTTGAAGTCACCGGCGATACTGCCAGAGACTGGATGGAAAAAGCCCAGTGCTTTGCCGGCCCCCCTGTTGACGGTCCGGCCCCAGGACAGCGGGCTGTGTGATTGGGA
>JAABTZ010000158.1 GCA_011389605.1 Desulfobacteraceae bacterium | reverse complement strand
GCGGAAAAGTGGGTTTCCGAGCGGAAATTGAGGCTCCAGGAGTCTCCTGTTTTCGTGCCGCCGATCAGCCAAGGCGCTTACGGATTTTTTTTCTGCCGGAGAGTAAATGAAAGTTGCCACCAGCAAGCACATTTGTTTTTTTGAAGTTGATGACGATTTTGTTCTGCGTCCCAAAGCCCTGCTCAACTGCATGCAGGAAGCTGCTGCAACCCATTCCCGGCATGCTGGCTACGCAACGACGGACCTGCTCAAAGAGCAGAAAGCCTGGGTGCTTTACCGCATTGCAGTCATGATTCATCAGCAGCCGGTGTTCGGCCACACCCTTGAAGTCGTTACGTGGCATAAAGGCACACGCGGATTTCGATCATACCGGGATTTTGAAATACGCCAGGCCGGGGAGAAAGTAGTATCCGCATCCAGTTTGTGGCTCTATATTGATCTTGCCGGAAAAAAGATTTTAAAGGTACCAAAGGATGTGGGCAGGTGCTATACAGTGGAGGATCAGGATGCCCTCGATCTTGATATGGACAGGTGGAAGCCCAAAGCCGGCCGAAAAGAAACCAATCCGGAGCTAAGCACGGCTATAGCAGTCCGGCCCTCAGATTATGATCCTTTGGGGCATGTCAATAACGCCCTGTATTTCGACTACATCGAATTTTTAGCCCAGCCGCTGCTCAAAGACGGCCGGAAGATAAACTTTATTTCCATCCAGTATAACAAGGAAATCCCCAAACACGTCTCCGAGATACAGGCGGTCTTGAAAAAGAACGAAAACGGGTTTATGTTTGAAATCAACTCCGCAGATGATATTCACGCTGCTGGAGAATTCAGGTTATCTAAAAAACGATAAGTCCATTTTGAATACAGAGGTGCCCCTATGATGACAGCACAGCAGTACGAAGAAAGCCTGCGCAAGTTAAATTTTGTAATATATATGTTTGGCGAGCGCGTTGCCAACCCGGTGGACAATCACATTATCAGGCCTTCGATGAATGCAGTGGCCAAAACCTATGAACTGGCCCACCAGCCCGAGCACGAAGATCTGATGACCGCAGTTTCCCATCTGAGCGGGAAAAGAATCAACCGGTTTACCCATATCCACCAGAGCGTCTCTGACCTGGTGAAAAAAACCAAGATGGGCCGCCTTCTGGGGGCTCATACCGGATGTTGTTTCCAGCGGTGCGTGGGCATGGATGCTCTGAACGCATTATCCATTGTAACCCATGATATTGATGCCAAACGCGGCACTAAATATAATGAAAGGTTTTTAAAATATCTTGCCTATGTCCAGGAAAACGACCTGACCTGTGACGGGGCAATGACGGATCCAAAGGGCGACCGTTCCCTGCCGCCCCACAAGCAGCAGGACCCTGACATGTACATGCGGGTTGTCAAAGAAGATCAAGAAGGCATTGTTGTGCGCGGTGCCAAAGCCCATCAGACCGGTGCGGTCAATTCCCATGAAGTAATTGTAATGCCCACAATTGCCATGCGCCAGGAAGATAGCGACTATGCCATTTCTTTTGCCCTTCCAAGTGATGCCGAAGGTATAACCTACATCATGGGACGCCAGTCCTGCGATACCCGCAAGCTTGAGCAGAACCTGCTGGATACGGGTAATCCGGCTTTCGGCGGCCATGAAGCCCTGGTGATTTTCGATGATGTGTTTGTTCCATGGGATCGGGTGTTTATGTGCCGGGAGCATGAATTTGCAGGCCCTCTTGTGGAAAAATTTGCTTCCTATCATCGCCAGAGCTATGCCTGTAAGTCAGGCGTCGGCGATGTGCTCATAGGAGCGGCCCAGACGGTTGCGGAATATAACGGTGCCCAGAAAGCTTCACATATCAGGGATAAAATCATCGAGATGAATCATCTCAATGAGACTCTTTTCTGCGGGTCTTTGTCGTGTGCAGCCGAGGGGCATAAAGAGCCGAGCGGTACCTATTGCGTCAATACTCTGCTTGCCAATGTCTCAAAGCAGAATGTCACCCGTTTTCCATATGAGATAGCAAGGCTGGCCCAGGATGTGGCAGGCGGGCTCATGGTAACCCTGCCGTCCGCGGCTGACTTTCAATCCCCGCAGACCGGGCAATTGCTGGAAAAATATTACAGGGGCAATTCGGATGTGCCCACGGAAAGCCGGCGCCGGATTCTGCGCCTGATCGAAAACCTGACGCTGGGCACGGCAGCAGTGGGCTATCTGACCGAATCAATGCACGGGGCAGGTTCTCCCCAGGCGCAGCGCATCATGATCGCCCGCCAGGTCAACATGAAGCTAAAGCAGCGCCTGGCCAAAAAATTATGCGGGATTGAGGATTAAAGGCACAAAGCTCCGCACTGAAGGATTTACGTGCAAATCGCTTTATCGGGCTATGACTGGCGGGAATCTGTTACATGGATGTTTACGTTTACCGGCTGCTGCCGGGGGCATGCGCGGATACCGTCAAAAAGGGTTTCAAAAAGAGAGTCTGTAAGGGAGGTAAGATTTTCTGGCTTGCCAAGAAGGCTTTTTCGTGTGACCAGGTGCTCTATGGTGCCCCAGATCATCGCTCGAACAATACGTGGCTCCATGTCCGGCCTAAACTCGTTGTTCTCCATTCCTTCTTTGAGTACCTGGATGTAGTTTCTGGCCGAGTACTGAACGATTTTATAGGCATCGGTTTTTAAAAAATTGGGGTTGCCTTTTAAAATAAGCATCACCACGTTGGCGTAATCCGGATTGTCCTGGTAAAGGCCCAGGTGGCGGTGGATCAAAAATCGCAGTTTATTGGCAGCGCCGTGAATATAGGGCAGGATTTCCCTGTTTTTTTCCTGGTACTGGTGGATTATTTCAGCCGGGATGGCAAAGAGTAGTTCTTCTTTTGAGGAAAAATACTCATAAATAGTGGCTTCCGATACCTTGGCCTTTTTTGCGATATCTGAAATCGTGGCAGTTTGAAAACCCTTTTGAGCGAAAATGTGTTCGGCGGCCTTTAAAATTGCTGCAGCCTTTTTGGGGTTTTTCAGGTTTTTTTGACTGTTCTTGGGTGTTGCGTTCGTCATCAGGGACACCGGTTACAGGATAATCAATATTGACGGCTTGGTAAAAAGTCCAATATCTGAGTTACGTGCGATTTTTCAGAATTTCACGTACGGCTAAGTACGCTGCATTCTTCAAAATCACGCAAGCCTTGATCTTGAACTTTTTACAAAGCCGTCTAAAAGCGACTTTTTACGAGGGCATCAATAATGGATAAAAAAAGCCGGCAGTCTTAATCTGCCGGCTCCTGACGGGCCTTTGCAACAAAAGGACCTGTTCACTTACACGGCATGATTATCTGTCGCCAAATCAGTCATTGTCACCGGATTTGTCCTCACCGGCCTCTTTTTTTTCGTCCTTTTCCTGTTTCTCCCCGGCCTGCTTTTCTTCTTTTTCCTGTTCACTCATTTCATCTTTATGCTCTTTTTTTTCATCAGCGCCACCTGCGCTGTCTTCTTTGGCCCCTCAGCCGCTGGAGCCTCAGCCGCTTCCGGCATGGACCGCAGGCAAAGATCCTCCTCCCAGGCCTACCAAACCCGCGATAGTCAAGCCGGCCAGAAATTTTTTCAAATCTTTTCCGTCCATTTTAAACCCTCCTTTAATTTAAAAAATCGGCGTTGATAAAAGCAACTAAAATATCTCCGCCTTATTTTCAAAATATATAACGGCCGCTCTGCTAGCTGTCGAACAAAAAATCGCGTCGTAAGTCAAGGAGCAACTGCCCCGGCTGGTATTTGTATTCATGGAGCGCTACTCGCTACTTGTCACTCCACGGGTAAATCCGCCTGATGCCATTGCCTCCAGCTGCCTTTGATAAGGTCCTAAACTGAGCGTTTCAAATTTTTAAATATTTTGCTTTAATGTTATTTTAACGGGCCTATTTTTCTCCTGGGGGACAGGCGAACTGGCACCTCCGGCACCAGTTGGTTACAAGGATCAAAGAGCCTTCAGAGTCTCTTTGGCCGCTGTCAAATAGGATGGCCACGATCGGAATCGAGGCGTTGGATACAGGCAGGACGGTCATAGTGCCCAGGGGCGAACGCATTTTCAGGGCAGGCTTTTCGGCAAGGTATGGGGCAGCCCTGGCAGGGCTGGGAATCTTCCGGTATCTGCGTTATGCGCAATTTCTGAAGAATTCCACGTACGGATAAATACGCTGCATTCTTTAAAATCGCGCAAGCCTTGATCTTGAACTTTTTACAAAGCCGACTAAAAACGATTTTTTACGAGTGCATCATGCTTGGACTCGGGTATAAATATAGAATCGCACACTACATGATAATGACCGATAAAACCCCGTTTTGTTCTTCAACCGGATACGGCTTTATTGCTCCTTTGCCTGGTCCGGAAACATTTGCTCCCGTGTAATCAAACTCAGATTTGCCTATGCTGCAGCACTGTATCAGCTCTTTTCCTGGCAGGGGGTCCAGCCGGCGGCCGTAGTGGGAACACTTGTTTTCAAAGGCATGGTATTTATAATCACCCCCGTAAACTACAAGCAGGCGCTTTGGTAGTCCCTTGCCCTCAAGACGAATCGCAGAACCCATTTCCTTCAGTTCACGGGCCCGCGAAAGTTCAATTTCCACCCTGCCGCTTGAATACCTCCAACAGGCTTGATCCTCCGGAGGTTTTGTCTGACAGATGCCTAATATACGGTTTAAAATTTTCATACTTCATAACCTTTCTCTTTTGCCAAAATTTGATACAATGATACTTGACGGCACCGTAAAAAGTCCAATATCTGCGTTATGCGCAATTTCTGAAGAATTTCACGTACGACTAAGTACGCTGCATTCTTCAAAATCGCGCAAGCCTTGATCTTGAACTTTTTACGGAGCCATCTGAAAACCGACTTTTTACGAGAGCACTTGCTTTATATTATCATAAATTGCCAAAAGGTTCCAAGTTTAATGAAAATCCGCCTGAAACAATTTTTAACCGCTATTTGCCTGACAGTTTTGATATCCGGGATTGGAGCCCCTTGCCTGGCCTATGAACCCGACAGCGTTATCAAGGAACTGCACAGCGGCTGGTATCCCCGCCCCCCCTATCAGATGGAAGTGGAAGCCGGCAGCCGCATGGTGCTCACCGGGCTTGAAATCCAGCTGGCCCGGGAGTTGTCTGCCAAAGCCGGATACTCGGTCTCCTTTGAAGCCATGCCCTGGTCAGCAATGATGGACGGGCTTAAATCAGGAAAAACCGATCTGGTGATGGGGGCCTATTATGACAAGCAGCGGAAAAATTTTGCCCATTATTCCCTCCCCTACCGAACGGAAACAAATGCCGTGTATTATCACAAAAGCCTCCGGGGCGCGGCCGCCATTGACACCATGGACAAGCTGCTGGCTTTTTTAAACAAAACTCCCATGACCATGGCGACCATCGGCCCTGTGGAAGACTATATATACGGATCGGAGCGCTTCAAAAACTTTCTTAAAAACCCGCCGGCCGGATTTAAAATGATTTCTTCGGACGGATACAATCAGAGCCTTATGCTGACCGTAAATCGCCGGGCCGATATATTTGTGGCAAGCCCGGTGATCGCGGATAAAATCCTTGCCAATACAGGCTTTTCCGGCCAGATCAAAAAAATGCCCGTGACGTTTCCGGAAATTTCGGTGCATGCCCTTTTCAGCCGGAAAACCATATCACCCAATGAGTTGGAAACCTTTAACAGCGTTATCAAATCCATGAGGCGGGAAAACCGCTTCCGTTCCCTGCAGCTTGAATTTCTCCTGCCCACATACCTGGCCATTACCACTGACCAGGTATGGTTTAACATGCTCACTTTTCTCGGAATAGGTGCTTTCTGCATCTCCGGGGTGCTGCTGGCACGAAAGGAGCGCTACAACTTCTTCGGTGCCCTGGTGCTGGCTACCCTGCCGGCCATCGGCGGCGGAGTGGTGCGCGATCTTGTGCTGGGGGCAGATCCCGTATTTGTGCTCAAGACCCCGGCATTTATCCTTGTGGCCATAGTCGTGGTGGTGCTGGGATTTACAGGTTTCAAGATCTATGATCTGCTGGTCGGCTCCCGGCTGCTGACACAAAAAATCGGCCAATACACTGAAAAAAATATAAGCCTTGTTTTTGACAAGCTGTTTAAATTCTTTGACGCCTGGGCTGTGTCCGCCTTTACGGTCATCGGCGTGGGCGTGGCTTTGGAAATGCAGGCCAAACCCTTGTGGCTCTGGGGCCCGGTGATGGGCGTGCTCACAGCCTCAGGAGGTGTGGTGCTGCGCGATGTGGTCCGGGCGGATTTCAACATTGAAATCCTAAAGCTGGACTCCTATGCGGAAATTTCGATTCTCGGCGGTGTGCTCTACATTTCAGCCCTTTTGCTGCTGCCCTATAAAATCGGGCTGGCGTTTATCTTCTACCTGACCCTGTCGGTGGTGGCTCTGCTGTTTGCATTGCGCTTTTTCATCCTCTGGAAAGGATATGAAAACCCGCTGCAGTTCGGTGCCAGACACACCCATCCGGATGTCCGGCTGGAAGAATTCGCCTGGATAGAACCGGATTTGTGGGAGCTTCTCACCGGCTACTACAGGGAGGATTCAGAACAAGGAACCCGTCGGGCATCGCGGGCCCAACTCGAAGATCTGCACAACCGATTTCTGTATGCCGGCGCCTCGCTGAGAAATTCCCTGGACCAGGTGGCGGCCGAACCCCTTGCCAATCATACAGTGAAACAATACCGCCAGTGCAATTCCCGGCTGGAAATCACCACTGCGGTTGAAAATAACCTATATTCCTTTCTTAAACAGCCCGTAGACGGGTCCGGGGACACTTCCTCATCAGCCCCGAAACTGCAGCAAAATATTCATGAGAGTCTTCATGCCCTGATTGAAGCGGCTGCATGGGCCGTCAAATCAGGAGAAGCAATGGATTTTACCATGCTCGAAGCCCTGACATCCAGCCACCAGGAACGCTTTGAACAGCTCCGGGCTGCTTACGGCAATGAAGTCAGGCAAAACGAAGATCCTGCTCTCAAAGCTGTTTTACAAACCACGTATAAAGTCGAGCGCATTATCTATCTGTTAGACGATTATGTCCGTCTGAGACTTGCCAAAAAGGAAACCAGGGCCGGCGTATCCAACCGAAAGGCCCAGCAGCGGGATCTGCTGAAGCATTAAACTTTGATGGAACCGTAAAAAGTCCAATATCTGCGTTACGCGCAATTTTTCAGAATTTCACGTACGGCTAAGTACGCTGCATTCTTCAAA
>JAABTZ010000016.1 GCA_011389605.1 Desulfobacteraceae bacterium | reverse complement strand
CCAACTACGTGGTGGGCATCGACACCGGCGGCACCTACACGGACGGCGTGCTGATGGATTATAAGTCCCGGGAGGTCCTGGCTTCGGGCAAGACATTGACCACCCGGGAGGATCTGGCCAGCGGCGTGGTCTCGGTACTAAAAATGCTCAAGATCAAAGACCCATCAAGGGTTAAGCTGGTGGGTATTTCCTCGACCCTTGCCACCAATTCCGTGGCCGAGGGCAAGGCCAGGGACGTGGGCCTGATCCTGATCGGGTACGACCGGGATCTGGTCAGCTCTTTCGGGCTGGAGGAAAAGTTGTCGACCCCCTGTTTTGAATTCTTCCCGGGAGGCCACACCTCCCAGGGTGAAGAGCAAGGGCCCGTGGATCTCGATGGTATCAGGACCTGGGTGGAGGAAAACAGGCACAGGGTGGACGCCTTTGCCATATCCAGTTATTTCAGCCCTCTGAATCCATCCCATGAGGAGGCTGCCTTTGAAATTGTGCGTGATGTCTGCAACCATCCCGTGGTCCTGGGCCACCAGTTGTCAACTCAGCTCGACTCGGTCAAGCGGGCGGCCACGGCCAGCCTTAATGCTTCTCTGGTGGCGGTGATGCACGAGTTTATTGAAGCGGTCAAGGCGTCTTTGAAAAACCAGAATATTCACGCGCCCTTGATGATCGTAAAAGGCGACGGCTCGTTGATGCCCTATACCGAGGCCGTGGAAAAACCTGTTGAAACGGTTCTTTCCGGTCCCGCGGCAAGTGCCATCGGTGGCCTGTTTTTTTCCGGTCACAGCAACGCCCTGATGATAGACGTGGGCGGGACAACCACTGATATGGCCTTTATTGAACAGGGCCAGGTCACGGTATCGGATACCGGAGCCCGGGTCGGGGAGATTGAAACAGCTGTAAAGGCGGCAAGAATCCGTACTGCCTGCGTGGGATGTGACAGCCGGATTTCCTTTGGTCAGGGGGGCAAAGTGGAGATAGGTCCAGACCGGGTTGTTCCTGTTTCACGCCTGGCTTCAAGTCATGGCAAGGTCCGGGAGGCCATAATGGGCTTGAAATTAAAAGACAGCATTCACTGGAAGCCATCAGATATCGAATTCTGGCTGCTTTACAAACCTGTTGATCCTGAGCAGTCAGGCATTACAGATGCCAGACACGTTAAGCTGTTAAACTTGCTTAATCAGGGCCCGGCCAGTGTGACGGCAATTCTTGAGGCTCTTGGGGCACATCACCGGGTACAGCTAAACGCCGATCCGCTGTTCCGACAGGGGTTGATTGAGCAGGCAACCCTTACCCCCACGGACCTTTTGCACATCAACGGTCAAATGGATACCTGGGATGCAAAAGCCGCCCGCCAGACTGTAACCTGTGCCTGCGCTATTTTCAACCGGGATCCCAAGACCTTTGTGAGCCAGACCCTGGATCAGATCATAGCAATAATGGTGGAAGAGGCCATTGTGTTTCTGGCCGGGCAGCAGAACGCAGCTGATCTTCCAGATGCTGTTGACGGGTTCTGGGGCAGGTGGCTGCTTGAGCAATCCATTCTGGGAACAAATTCCCACCTGGCGGTAAGCATCTCAAGCCGGTTTCCGATAATCGGCATTGGTGCGCCGGCGGGCATTTTTGTGAAAAAAGTTGCCGAAACCCTGAAAGCTCCGTTTGTTCTTCCGGAGCATGCCCATGTGGCAAATGCGGCCGGGGCAGTGGCAGGCTCGGTGGTGGTTGAAAAAGAGGCAATCCTTTATGTAAGGGAGTCCGGAGACAGCCATTGCTTCCTGGTGCAGATCGGGGAAGAACGGACCAGTTTCAATGAATATGAGCAAGCCCTTGCCCATGCCCGGAAAAAAGTTGGCCGGCTTGCCCGCCAGGCAGCTGAAGAAGCCGGTGCAAGTGATCCCCAGGTAAAGGTTCGAGTCACTACCGAAGGCGCTCTGGAGCGGGTTCGGGCAAGGGCTGTGGGCAATCCCCGGCTCTCTGAGCAGTTTGGGGAATAAAGCTTGATGGCACCGTAAAAAGTCCAATATCTGCGTTACGCGCAATTTCTGAAGAATTTCACGTACGGCTGAGTACGCTGCATTCTTCGAAATTGCGAAAGCCTTGATCTTGAACTTTTTACGGCGCCATCCAAAAATCGACTTTTTACGAGTGCATCAAGCTTGATGGCTTTGTAAAAAGTTCAATAAAGGAAAGTCTATGAACCAAGAATTTATAATCTCAGCTGTGGGGAAAAACGTTTCAGGCATTGTGGCAAGAGTTTCAAAAGCCATTTATGAAAGCGGGTGTAATTTCGAAGACTCCCGCATGACCCTTCTGGGGAATCATTTTGCCCTGATGATCCTGGTGACAGCGAAAGAAGAACGGTCTTACCAGGAACTTGCCGCGGGCTGCAAACGCCTCGGGCAGGAGCCGGATCTGAATGTGACCCTGTTTGAAGTCGATGACTCAGGCAAAACCGGACAACTAACCGAGGCTAATTATGAGATCCGGGTAAAGGGCGAGGACAGGATGGGTATAGTCTACCGTACCAGCCAGCTGCTGGCATCCCGAAATATCAATATCCTGGAACTCGAAACCCGATTGGAAACGGGTAAAAAGGGTCAGCCTGTTTTCACCATGCGTACCTCAGTTGCAGTGCCCCGTGAAGTTGACGGGGAATCATTGCGCAAGGACCTGAAATTTCTGGCAGAAGATCTTCCGGAAACCATTTCCCTGACCCGGATTTAAAACACCATGCCCAGACTTCGCATTCTTCCAGTGAATCTTTCGATTCAGACCAGAAAGGGTGAAACCGTGCGCGATGCCCTGTACAGGGCCGGCGTGGAGCTTGATACCCCATGCAACGGGCAGGGGCTTTGCGGCAAATGCCTGGTTTGCGTGGAGTCTCCGGACAATGTTTTGGAAACCCCTCACAAGGAGATTTCAGAAAAACAGATGCATGAAGGCATCCGGCTGGCATGCCGCCTGGTGCCCAGGACAGATATGATTGTACGGGTACTTTCCCAGTACCACCAGGATGAGCATCGCATTCTGGAAGGAGACAGAGATCCGGCATTTTCCGAATCGGAAATGGTAGGCGGAGAAGATCACCGCAAGCACCTGTCTGCATCAGACTCCCTTATTCAAAACATCCCTGCGGTGGTTCTGGAAAATAAGGAAAATGCCTGCCACTTAAGTTATGATTTATCACAGCCGCGGCTTCTTGTCTCCTGGCCGGAGAATGCTACGCCAAAGGGCCTTGCCATTGATCTTGGCACAACCACCCTGGTGGTAAGCCTTATTGACCTTTCAACCGGCAGGGAGCTGTCCACAACATCGAGTCTAAACCCGCAGATCCGCTTTGGCCATGATGTTGTGCGCCGGATTGAAAAGGGCTCCACATCCGAAGGGCTGGCTGAATTAAGCGGCTGCGTGCGCGACGGGCTAAACAATCTTATTGAGCAGGCCTGCCAGGATTCCGGAAACGATCCAGGCCAAGTGCTTGATGTGGTAATGGGCGGCAATACCACCATGCTTCAGCTGGCCGCATCCATAGACCCGGCTCCTCTGGGTCAGGTGCCCTTTACCGTTGGCATTAAAAGTGGCTGTACCTATCCGGCCGACAGGTTCGGCCTGGATGTAAATCCTGCCGCAAGGGTCTATATTCCACCCATTGTGCATGCATATATAGGTGCGGACATAAGTGCGGGCCTGCTTGTGTCCAGGCGGTTTTTTTCTCCTGATTCCGCAATGCTTTTTGTGGATATCGGCACCAACGGTGAGATGGGACTCAGTGCAAGGGGCAGGTATCTGATGACCTCAACTGCAGCCGGCCCGGCTTTTGAAGGCATGGGCATATCCGCGGGAATGCGCGCAAGGATCGGAGCCGTTGAAGCAGTTAGCACAGACGGTCAGTCAGGCTTTGATGTGCACACAATCGGTGATGCCCCTGCCCGGGGTATATGCGGAAGCGGTATTATTGACATAACCGCGGCTTTGCTCAAGCTCGGGGTCATAGATTACTCAGGCCGCATGAAGCGCCCGGATAACGCGGATGAATTTCCCGGCCCCATTGCGTCAAGGCTCCGGCTTGTAAACGAAATTCCTGCTTTTCATATTGGCGGTGAAATTTGTTTTACCCAGGAGGATGTGCGTCAGGTCCAGCTGGCCAAAAGCGCTATCCGGGCAGCCATTGAGATTCTGCTTCAGGAGGCGGGTATGGAAGCCGCTGGTCTTGAGCGCATTGTGCTTGCCGGCGGCTTCGGCTACTCCCTGCGGGCAGAAAACCTTGAAGCAATCGGACTGCTTCCGCCCGATACCGCAGACAAGGTTTATTTTGCCGGAAACACCAGCCGGATAGGATGCGTTCGTATGCTGCGCAATGTGGCTTTCAGGCGGTATCTGGAAGAAAAAATGAAAACCGTAGAGCATGTCTCCATTGAAACCCGGCCTGGTTTCATGGATTTGTATGTGGAAAGCATGGAGTTTCCGGAAATACAGGAAACAGAATCTGATGTATGAAATATCCTGTCTTAAAAGAAACAACAGAGATGCTTTGCCGGGTCCGCGTTTGATAATAGCATGCCGGGTCATGCAAAACGAACTTGACGCCATGCGTGCAAAAGCCGATGCCCCCGACAATATTGAAATCCGTTACATGGATCAGAATCTGCACCGGACGCCTGAAAAAATGGCCGGACTGATCCAAAAAGAAGTTGATTCCGCAGCAGATAAAGCCGGATCAATAGTGCTGGGCTACGGTCTTTGTTCAAACGGGGTTTTGGGGGTTACGGCAAGAAAGCAAAACATCTATATACCCCGGGTCCATGACTGCATAGCTTTGCTGCTCGGATCCAGGCAGGCATATTTTAATGCCTTTTGCGAGCGGGCCGGAACCTATTACCTGACACCGGGATGGGTGGCTGAGCAAAAAGATCCACTGGGCATGGTGGAGCATGAATATGGCCCCAAAATGGGCAGGGAAATTGCCTTGTGGGGTATTACTGAAGAGCTTAAGCATTACAGCCATATCGTGCTCATTGATACCGGAGTGGGCGATATTGAAAATCTTCGTAAACGGGCCCACGCCAATGCAGAGTTTTTAAACAAAACTTACGGCGAGGTTCAGGGTTCAAAGGCCTATTTTGAGAAAATTCTTTTCGGGCCCTATGATGATGAGGATTTTATCTGCCTGCGGCCCGGTCAGAAAGCTGTACAGAAGCCATTTATGAAGCAGGCCGGGCAAAGTGAATATACATAACCATTAATATACAAGGAGGTCAATGATGTTAGTCGTTGGAGAATTGATTAATTCAAGCCGCAAGTCCATAAAGGCGGCAATTGATGCCGAAGATGCGGGTGCAATCAAGAAAATCGCAAAGGATCAGACCGAAAACGGAGCTGATTACATTGATGTCAATGCCGGCACTTATGTGGGCAAGGAAGACCGGTACATGAAATGGCTTATTTCAACTGTCCAGGAAGCCGTTGATACACCCTGCTGCATTGACAGCCCGGATCCCAAGGTGGTGGAAGCTGCACTGAATCTTCACAAGGGCACGCCCATGATTAATTCCATTTCCCTGGAAAAGGAACGCTGGGATGCGCTTTTACCTGTGGTGGCTGGATCGGATTTCAAGGTCATTGCCCTTTGCATGAGCGATTCCGGGATGCCGGAAACCAAGGATGACAGGCTTGCCATTGCAGGTGATCTGGTCAACAGCCTGGTGAAGAACAATGTAGCAGTGGAAAATATTTATGTGGATCCTCTGGTGCAGCCAATTTCCACAAATGATTCCTACGGAATGGAATTCATGAACGCCGTGGAAGCCATCATGGCCGAATTTCCCGGAGTGCATACCATATGCGGGCTTTCCAATATTTCCTACGGTCTGCCTGAGCGCGAACTGCTCAATCAGACTTTTATGGTAATGGCTATCTGCAAGGGGCTTGACAGTGCCATAATCAATCCCCTTGACAAAAGGATGATGGCCAATGTTTATGCCGCCGAAACCCTGGCGGGCCGGGATGAGTACTGCGGCAATTACCTGGCGGCCTTTCGGGAGGAAAAACTGGCTCTGTAATAACCAAAATAAGGGAGGCAATTATATGAGTTACAAAGTGCTTGTTAGCGATAAGCTCGGAGATGCAGGCATCAAGCTTTTCGAGCAGGACAAGGATATCGAGGTTGATGTCAAGACCGATCTTTCCCCGGAGGAGCTAAAGAAGATTATCGGCCAATACCATGGCCTGGCGGTTCGTTCCGCCACAAAGGTCACAAAGGATCTGCTCGATTCAGCCGAAAACCTTCGGGCCATCGGCCGGGCCGGCATCGGTGTGGACAACATTGACGTGGGCGAAGCCACCCGCCGGGGCATTATTGTCATGAACACGCCGGGTGGCAACGTGGTGACCACCGCAGAACATGCCATTGCCATGATGATGGCACTCACCCGCAATATTCCCCAGGGCACATCATCTTTGAAGGCCGGCCGCTGGGACAAAAAAAAGCTCCAGGGCCGGGAAATAATGAATAAAACTCTTGGTGTCATCGGGTTTGGTAAAATCGGCTCCATTGTTGCTAACCGCGCTCGTGGCCTGAAAATGAATGTTTTGGTCTATGACCCTGTGGTAACCCCTGAGAATATCAAAAAATCCAAGTGCGAGCCGGTCAGCCTTGATGAGCTGTATGAAAAGTCAGACTACATCACCATCCATGTGCCCAAGATCAAAAAGACCGAAAAAATGATCAGCAAAGAGGCTTTTGCAAAGATGAAAGACGGCGTGATGCTGATTCACTGCGCCCGTGGGGGAATCGTGGATGAAGACGCCCTGTGTGAAGCTCTTAAAATGGGTAAAGTGGGCGGGGCAGCCTTGGATGTTTTTGCCACTGAGCCGCCGCCTGAAGGCTTTGAGCTTTTTGAGTTCGACAATGTCATTTGCACCCCGCATCTTGGCGCTTCCACTGCCGAGGCCCAGACCAATGTGGCAGTCGACATCGCCCGCCAGATTATTGATTATCTGAAAAATGACACCATTAAGAACTCGGTTAACGTGCCGTCTGTTTCCGGCAGGGTTCTTGAGGAACTCCAGCCTTTTATCAGGATGGCAGACCGGATGGGCCGAATGCTTTCCCAATTGGCGGAAGGACATATCAAAACAGTTGAAATAGGTTATGACGGGGATTTCGGAGACAATGACATGTCTCCGGTGCGCACCGCGGTTATGTGCGGACTGCTTGAGCCTCTTGTAATCGATGACGTAAACGCCGTAAACGCCCCTTATCTTGCCAAGGAAAAGGGGATAAAAATAATGGAATCCTCCAGCGATGATGCCCAGGAATTTATCAACCTGATTACTGTTACAGTGAAGACGGAAAATGGCAGCAGCGTGGTTTCGGGCACATTGTTTGGCAAAAGCGATCCCAGAATTGTCCGGATCAACGACTTCCGCCTGGAGATGCGGCCGGAAGGCTATCTGGCCTTGATCCACAATATGGACATCCCCGGAGAAATAGGTGCTATCGGTACCATTCTCGGAGACCACAAAGTAAATATCGCCCGCATGACAGTGGGCCAGGAAGAGCCGGAGGGACAACGCAACATCGTGTTTCTGCGAACCGATACACCCCTGACAAAAGAAGTGCTCGATAAACTGGAAAACTATCCCAGAACCCGCCGGGTGATATACATGGAGTTATAAGTTTTTCTCAGCTTTGTATCTGCTTCAAGCTTGCAAATCGTTCAGTCTATGCTTATAAAGGCTGAAAACAAAAAAAGAGTCCGAAGGCTTTTGCCTTCGGACTCTTTGCATTTAAAAATTTTTAAATAAAATTTTACATTTTATGGATATCCCGGATATAAAACTCGACCATTTTTGAGTGGTCTTCATTGTTTAGTTCCGCAGGCAGCCGGTTTTGGGCCATATCGGTGGCAGCATCAACGAGCTCGTTAATTACCTTTTTTCTGCCTTCGGCAATCCTGCGGGTGGCGTTGTTTTTCTCACGCTCGATCATTTGTTCACCCTGACTTCGGGCGTCGTCTATGATCTGCTGCCGCAGCCGGCGGCCTTCCTCTATAATTCTGGTCTTTATCTGATCATAACGATCACTGCTTTCCTGCATCTTTTTCTGCGTTTGACTGATTGCCGCAAGGATTTCGTCTTTTTGTTTTTCAGCCTTTTGGATTTCGCCTGAGACCTGCTTGGCCTGAGTGCTCAAAAAGGATTGAAACGGCCCCCGCCCGTATCGGTAAATCAGAAAAATCAGAATTGCAAAATTGACCCAGATCATTATGGTATCATAGATGGGGCGCCAATTTTGTGTCCCGTCTTCTGCCAGCACCGGAAATCCGGTAATATGCAAAAATACGATACCTAAAACAAGGATGCCGCAGATGGTTTTTGCTTTTTGGCTTTTACCCACGCGATACCCCCCGGTCCAGAATTGTTTCCATGATTGTCACAGCAATTTTTTCAGCTTCGCTGTCAATGTATTTGCGAACTTCGTCAAGTTCCTGGCGAACCAGCTGCTGATTTTTTTCGCGCATCTGGTTCATTTGCCCCTGAGTTTCGGCCAGAATCGTTACAGCCTCCTTAGCTCCTTCATCCTTTAGTTTTTCCCGCCGGGAGTTTGCCTCGGAAACTGCAGCGCGCTCGTTTTCCTTAAGCTGAGTGTTTAAATCCTCTAGTTTCCGGGCTGATTCACGGATCTGAGCTTCTGTGCTGCTGATATAATCCTGCCGGGCTCCCATGGTCTTCTGCAAAGGCCGGATCATGATCCGGTTTATTAGAAACAGAAAAATCAGAAAAGATACCAGCTGCGCAATCAGGGTTTCATTTAAGCTGATCAGTGCAAGAGTTTCGACAATTTCCATCACGGGCCTTCCCGTACTAAACCATTAACCGATTAGACAACAAAAAGGAGCAACAGGGCAATAACAAGAGAGTAAATGCCTGTGGATTCGGAAACAGCCTGGCCAACAAGCATGGTTCGGGTCAGCAGGCCAGCTTCACTTGGATTTTTCCCTATGGCTTCACATGCCTTGGCTCCTACCATTCCTTCTCCCACCCCCGGGCCGATTGCGCCCAGGCCCATTGCCAGTCCGGCACCAAGAAATGCAGCCGCCTGAATCAGATCTGCACCTTCAATCATAATTTCCTCCAATTGATATTTAGGGGTTTATTTGAATTTATTGTTTTATACCAAAAAGATCAATGCCAAAGAAACAACCATGGCATATATGGCCGTTGACTGTGACACGGCTTGTCCAACAAGCATGGTGCGCATCAGTACGGCTTCCTGTTCAACATTTCGCGCCACCCAGGATACAGCGCTTTCCGCTACCTGGCCGTTTCCCACACCGGCGCCAATGCCGCCAAGCCCAGTGCACAAACCAGCTGAAAGCAAAGCCGTTGATACAATAAAAACCTCTGTTGCGGCATACCCCTTGAAAATGAGCACGAAACTTATCAGAAGCCCGAAAATCGATGGAGTTTGAGATACGGCCTGCCCTACAAGCATGATAACCAAGACATTGCCGCTTGTCATGGGTTGTCTGGCCCATCCCTCGCAGCCTGCCCCGGCGGCAAGACCGCTTCCGACACCTGAGCCGATTGCTGCCAGGCCCGTGGCCAGACCGGCACCTATTAAGGCAGCTGAAGTCGGATGCACCGGCGTTCCGGCAAAACTGACAAACATCAGCATAAAGGAGACAACCATGGCAAAAATAGCCGGTGTCTGGCTGACTGCAGCTCCAATGAGCATGTTGGTGGTCAAACGGCTGCCCATGGCCGGTTGCCTGGCCAACCCCACACAAGCCTGACCTGCCGGAAAACCCGATCCGATTCCCGACCCTATGGCGCCGAATCCCATGCACAAACCGGCGCCCAGCAGGGCTGCCACCATATGTGGTGATCCGCCTGAAAAGTTAATAAACATCAGCATAAAAGCAATGACCATTGAAAAAATAGCAGGGGTCTGGCTGACTGCAGAGCCTATAAGCATTGTAGTGGTAAGGCTGCGGCTAAGAGCAGGCTGACGGGCCAGCCCTGCGCATGCTTCTCCTGCCGGAAAACCTGATCCGACACCGGATCCAATGGCGCCAAGGCCCATGGACAAACCTGCGCCAATAAGACCTGCGGCTGTAATCATGGACACATTGCCCCCTGCGGCAAACAGCAGCAGAACGCCAATGACCAAGGCAAATATCGCTGCGGTTTCCGCGATTGCCTGGCCCACCAGCATCATCTTTATAATGTCGCCGGAATAGGTCGGATTTTCAGAAATGGCATTGTTTGCTTTTGCAGCAGCAAACCCTTCTCCGATTGCGGCACCGATTGCGCCGAATCCCATGGACAAACCGGCTCCGAGAAACGCCGCCACTTTAACCCAGGCTTCAATATCGATGGACATCATTTAATTTACCTGTACCGCTATGTATACCAGTGTGAGCATCGTAAAAACAAATGCCTGTATCCCGCCAATGAAAAGGACAAAAAAAGCATTCAGAAACGGCGGCAGCAAGAGGCTGAAAACCAGATGGGAAACCACCAGCACAATGATAGTGCCGCCCATGATATTTCCAAAAAGACGAAACGAGATGGAAATAACCTTGGATATTTCACCGATGATATTCAACGGCGCCATGAAAAAAATCGGATCAAAATAAGCCTTTATATATTTTTTAAAACCTTTTTGCCTTATACCAGCATAATGGGCGATGACAAAACCCATTAAGCCGAGGCTCAGGGGAGTATTTAAGTCGTTTGTGGGCTCGTAGAGGTGGGGAATAAAACCGATCCAGTTGCAGAACAGTACAAACATAAACAGGGCTATAATCATGGGAGCGTAGCTTTTTGCCATATCCTCTCCCAGGGCGTCCTCGGTCAGGGAGTAAAACTGGAAAACAAATGTTTCTCCGATGGTTTGCAGGGTTCCGGGGATCATTTGCTGCTTGCGTGCGGCAAAGAAACCGAACACCAGCAGCCCTATGATGACAATCCATGTCATGACCAGAATATCGAGGTTGAAAGTCATCTGGTAGCCGGACAGGTTAACGATTAGTTGGTGTATTTTTCCAAGTTCTTCCATGGCGCATCAATAGTCCAGTTTTTTACGTTTGGATTCATAAACAGCCAGGCCTGCATGGTGGGCCATTATCAGTATCTGAATCATAAACAGGCCGGCAATGGTTGTTGCCAGATGATATGAAGGAAACTTGACGGCAAGTATCAGTGGAACTGCCAGGAGTATGTATCTGAAAAGCAGGTGTAAGCCGGAGCGCATCGCCGCGCGTTTACGGGTGCCCGCTATCCTTCTGGTAAGGGTTTCGCCCATGATTATAAAGTTGAGCACACTGAAAAGAGTGCCAAGAATAAGGCCTTTGCCCAAGGGCTTCATGTCGGCTATTATCAGGAGCAGTCCAAAGCATACAGCAATTGCCATGGCAACAGAGCTGTATTTCTTTTCAACCGACCTTATTTCCGCATACGGTTCCATTTTATTTTAAATCCTCGTTATCCGGAGCCGAATCCTTATTTTTTTCGGATTCCGTGACTTCCAGAATCTGCCGGTATACCACAACCCCGCCGCCGACAATGCCCAGAATAATGAAAACAGCGGTGAAAATTCCCCCTGTTGCCAGCCATCGGTCTAAAAGACGTCCAACAAACAGGCAGAAAACAATCGAGCCGGCCATTGTAAGCCCGAGTTGCATGACGATCTGCAGGTGCTGGGCCCATGGGCGGTTATCATTAAAATTAAAAAATTTTTTGGGAGCCATAAATATTTCGTCCCTTTAAAGATCAACTTGATTAACAAGTATAACAGGGGGCGTCAAGCACTTTTTTTATTGATGGGGCCTGCCGGAATAGAGGGGTGCAAAGGCGGGCTCGGCTGCCCGTTAGACCGCTTTGGCAATGAGCCCAGGGCAGATTGATATAAAAGCCGGTAAGCGACAGGTTCGATTGCCGTCAAAAATTGTGTTTTCTTGCCAGCAGCAGGTCGTTTTTCAAATCTTTACCAAAGCCGGAGGCTTCGGAAAGAATTTTTGGAATCAGGGAGTTGAGTTGGGTCTGCATGAAATAGCAGTTGCCGTCTTCTGCCATAAGGGCCAGGAAACGATAGTTGCCGTTTACATACATATCCGTGGTGCGCACGATCAGTATCCCCTGGTCAGTGTGCAGGCTTAACCCGTGGCACCGGCCAAGACCTTTCCGGCTAAGGTGTCTTGAGCAGTCTGTAAACATCTGGCTGCTCATTTCAGAAATGGCGCTGAAATCGATATCCGCCCGCTGTGATGTGTCACTGGCAAGGATCTCGCCACTGCTGTTTGCAATTGCCAGTCCCTTGTAACCCTTGGTGGAGCGGAGGACGTCTGCATGTTTCCGCAGAGCTTCTTCAAATTTTGATCCGGCCGGTGAAGAGGATTGGGCCTTGTGCGGGGTGGAAGGGGCTGAAGAACCGGAATTCTTTGATCCCTTCTCCCAGGTGGCTTTGGCCAGTGTAAGCAGATCCATGCTGACCCTGGCCTCACGGTTTTGGGGGGAAAGAGGGGAAAAGGCGATTTGAATGGCTCTCCAGTCAGCAATCTGTTTTGCCGCGGCATCTCCCTTAAAGTCCATGGTCCTGGCGTCCAGCAGACGGCCGTTTTCAAAATAACAAATACCTTTCTGGCGGGATCCCGATTTGATCTCCATCTGGCAGGTTTTGCGCGCAATGGCCACAAGAGGCAGGAAGTTGGTCATTGCCAGGCCGTTTCTGGTCTGGCCTTCGTCGCGCAGGTTTAGTCCTACAAAGATGGCAGAGGCAAGTCTTCCAAAGGAAAATGGCTTTTTCAGATAATACAAGACCCCTGTATGACCTGTTCGGTCGATAAACCAGGGCTTGGGATCATCTTTTTCCAGCATGACAATGCAAGGAATGGAAGAATATTTTCGGGTCATAAGGGCCAGCAGGTCCAGGCCGTCGCCCTGGGGCAGGCGAATGCCGGTTGCCAGCACGGCAATCCGGGTTGTATTCATTATATCAACTGCGGTTTTAAGGGTGGAGGCTGTCAGCAGTTCGAAATGATGGAGGTCCTTGAACCCTTCCCGGATATGTTCAAGGGTTCTGCGCTGGTTTTCAACAATGAGTACTTTATCCATAATCCGTCCGTATTGCCTGGAGCCGCCCGCGGACTGCGCAGCCATGAGGTGTATGAAAGGGGTTGCTTGACCGTGTCTTTTTATTTTATTATAACTATTTTAATTAACGGTCAATATATTGGATGTCAATGAAAAAGCAGACAATTGTGATGGGGCCGTAAAAAGTTCAATATCTGCGTTACGCGCGATTTTTCAGAATTTCACGTACGGCTAAGTACGCTGCATTCTTCAAAATCGCGCAAGCTTTGATCTTGAACTTTTTACGGCACCATCTGAAATCGAGTTTTTATGAAAACGTCAAAACTGATATAACCGCCAAATAATAAAAAAATAACTTCTTGATTTTACTTAACACTTAACACTGCCCGCAAAAACAGCTTTTTACAGGCTAACCAAAAACGAGATTCTAATGTCTTTATCAAAAATATTTGGATTCAAAAAACAGGGTATTTTTGCGGGAATACTGATTTTTCTGCTTGTCTTTGCGGGCCCGGCAATCGGGGACCGATGCATCAAAATAGCATCCTACAATCTTGAAAATCTCTTTGATCTTGAACATGACGGTACCGAATATCCGGGTTATATCCCGGGCGGCCGGCTTGGGTGGAACAACGAGATGATGGAGCGCAAACTCGGCAATCTGTCCAGGGTGATTCATGACCTTTCCGCCGATATCATAGGACTGCAGGAAGTAGAGTCCGGAAAAGCCCTTGAGAGACTGCGGCTTCGGCTCAAAAGCCGGGGGACAAATTATCCCCATGCCGTTATTGCCGATTCAAGGCCCGCCACGGTAAATTGTGCACTTCTTTCAAGGTTTCCTGTTACAAACACGGAAGAGATTTATGCTGCCCGGGGATCCGGGCGTAGTATTCTCAGGGCGGATCTGGATGTTGACGGAGACCGTCTTGTTGTGTTTGTAAATCACTGGAAATCCAAAAGCGGGCCTGAAAGCCTTCGTCTTGCCTGTGCCCGGGCCCTTGCCAGGGCGGTAAAGACCCTGCCTGAAAGCGCCGATTACGTTCTTCTGGGCGATTTCAACAGCAATTACAATGAGCATGAAACCATGGCAGGCCGTGGCTCATTAAATGATACCAACGGGATAACTGGGCTTAATCATATTTTAAAGACATTTTCCGCGGGCAGGCTTGTCAGTGAAAAACAGTTGATCCGGTCTTCGGATAAGCATCTGCACTATAACCTGTGGCTGGAATTGCCCGAAGACCGACGCTGGTCAACACTGTTTTTCGGCCGGCCCCAGAGCCCGGATGCCATTTTGCTGCCCGCATCCCTTTATGATGATTACGGCATTTCCTATCTGGACAATTCCTTTGACCGGTTTGATCCGGGATATCTGTTTGAAAAAGAAAAGGTCATGCGCTGGCAGCGCACAGATAAAGGCAGGGGGGGTCATCTAGGATTTGGGTATTCCGATCATCTGCCTGTTTATGCCTGTCTTAGCACCAAAGCCTTTTCTTTCGGCAGCGGGGCTCTGCCATCACCCGGCAGGCCTGAAAAAGCCAGTATTGCAGATTTTTATGACTCCAAAAGCGGCGAGGTTAATTTTAAGCTTAAAGACTGCGCGGTAATCTACCGCCATGAGGATAATGCCGTGATAAAGCAGGCAGACGGCCGGGCCATCTATGTATACAAGGCTGCGGCAGGACTGGAGGAAGGCGGCATGTATGACTTGAAGGTAACCCGGCTTAAACGGTTTTACGGCAACCTGGAGGTTACAGGAATTGATGATCTAATCCCTGTGGGCCGGGTTGATTTCAGAGGAAAATGGTATATAAACGATCCAGAGATCGACCTCTGCAGTCCGGGCCTTGAAAACGAGGTTACTGGCAAATACAGGGGACGGTATGCCGGGGGGCAGTTTCATTATGGAAATCAAAGGCGGATCCGGCTATACTTCCGCGACAAGTCTCTTGAGCCTGAATCACCCGGGCGCATCCGGATTAACCGTGCCCGGATCGGATATCACCGCGGCCCGGAGCTGGTGATTGAAAAACCATCTCAAATTACAGGGATTGATCCATGAAAACAGTCTCTTCTAAGACCCAAGACGGAAAAAAAACCTCCCTGATCCTGTGTGTCGACGCAGGTTCGGTGTGTGTCGGCATAGCAGTCCTGACAACTGAGAAAAAAATCCTGCACACTGATTACCGGTTTCATTACGGTGAAATTGCAGGTACCCTGGAAAAGATCACAGATAATCTGGACCTTTCCGGGCTGGCTGCTGTCTGCGCCACACAATCCACCCCCCGGATCGTTGATGCAGACTGGCGCTGCGATGACAGGGTGGCAGTGATTGCCGCAGCCCGCCATTTTAATGAAAAACTTGGGGCCGTGCTTCATGTAGGGGGCGAAAAGTTCGCCCTGATGCGCTTTGACAGGCAGGGGCAATATGCGGGCCTGCAGACCAACACCTCGTGCGCTGCTGGAACCGGGAGTTTTTTGGACCAGCAGGCAGGCAGGCTTCGGCTTTCGGGCATCAAAGAGTTGGCCAGGGTTGCGGCTGCCAATACCGGCGAGGTTCCCAGGATTGCCTCCAGATGTGCAGTGTTTGCAAAAACGGATTTGATCCATGCCCAGCAGGAGGGCTACAGTCTTGGAGAAATCTGCGACGGCCTGTGCCGTGGACTGGCCAGAAATATCGCGGACACGGTATTTAAGCATGAAAAGCCGGAATCTCCGGTGATCTTTTGCGGGGGAGTCGCCCGCAATCCAGCTGTTACAAACCATATCAGTGACCTGATCGGCATGCCCCTTGTGATTGATGAAATGGCGCCACTCTACGGTGCCATCGGCGCGGGGCTGGACTGGATTGATGAAAACACCACAGCAGAAGATGCTGCCGTCCGAATCCGGCGCCCGGTTGTGCAGCGCTCAGCGCACAGTCTTGCCTGCGGGCATCAGCCCCTGGAACTTGAGTTTTCAAACTACCCTGATTTTTCATCAGAGCAGTCCT
>JAABTZ010000157.1 GCA_011389605.1 Desulfobacteraceae bacterium | reverse complement strand
TGAAAACATTCAGATGATGGAAATGATCCGGCAGCACAGGCAGGAGCTGCGGGGATTGACAAAAAAGCTGTTTCAGAGCCAGGAAAACGAGCGGCGCCGGATTGCCCGTGAGCTTCATGATGAAGCGGGGCAATCCCTGACAGGCATCAAACTCGGACTGGATCGGCTGGAGGCAAAGCATCAAGATAAAATTATCGCTGAAGACATCGAGGAGATCCGGAAAATGATCCGACGGACCGGCTCGGAGATCCGGCGCCTCTCCTATCGGCTGCATCCCACCCTGCTCACGGACCTGGGTCTTGAGCCGGCGCTGAAGTTATACTTTGGAGAAATCGAAAAACACTCGGGCATGGAAATCAACTTTCAAATGGTTGGATTCGATCAACGCCTTGACCCGGAGCTTGAGACAATTTTGTACCGGTTCAGCCAGGAGGTTCTGACCAATGCCTTGAAGCATTCCGGGGCCGAAATGTTCTCGCTGTCCATCATCAAAAGTTATCCCCGGATCATCTTTCTGGCCGAGGATAACGGCATTGGCTTCCAGACCGATATAATCCATAAAGACCGTTTCAACCTCGGGCTTCTCGGAATGCGCGAAAGGGTGACACTGAACAGCGGTGTGTTTCACCTCCGGAGCACTCCGGGCGAAGGGACCTGGATCCGCATTGAAATCCCCTATGATCTGGGAGGAAAATCAGAGCATGAGTGAAGACATTCGTATCCTGATTGTCGACGATCACACCATCGTTCGGCAAGGCCTGTCAAGGCTGCTGGACGAGCATCCCGGCCTGAAGGTCGTAGGCCAGGCCTCTGATGGCCAGAAAGCTGTAGAAGATGCTATGAGCCTGACACCCGACGTCATCATCATGGACATCGCCCTGCCAAGAATGAACGGAATCGAGGCGGTCAAACGAATCCGCAAATTCCTGCCAAAGACCAAAATTCTGATTCTGTCCATGTATTCCCATGAGCACTATATCCACCAACTGATGGAGGCCGGCGTCTCCGGCTATCTGCTCAAAGATGACAGCGGGGGGGATATTATCAGGGCGATCCATGCCGCCTTGAAAGACGAGACACCTCTGAACCCGGCCATTTCGAAAGTGCTTGTAGCCTCGTACCACTCACCTGATAAAAAAAGATCCCGACCAGACCGGTACAAACAGCTAACGAACCGCGAACGGGAAGTGTTGCAGCTCATCGCCGAAGGACACTCAACGCGGCAGATCGCTGATATGCTTTTCGTTAGTACCAGCACGGTGAAATCCCATCGCGCACACCTTATGGAGAAACTCAATCTTGATTCCCCGGTCAAGCTGATCCATTTCGCAATTCAGCTCGGGTTGGTGGATCCGGATATCTGGTCGCCAGTCGACTCAACCTGAAATCGTATTTTATTTTTTCCATATCAACAGCCTGGAGGTCGCTTGGGAAATGAAGAACCATAACAGGAAAGAATGCAAAAACTCGAATCGTGCCGACTTGTTTCCGGAAATGGAATCCGTGCCATTAGAAAAAATGATCGAAAGGGAAATCAACCGGTTCTTCAGCGGCCATGGTCGCAGGCCCAGGGTTTTAATCAGCCAGCTTGTTCAAAAAAAGCAAGTCCGGCACACTAAGGAAGTCACATCCCGGAAAACCGCTACCCGGTTTGCACAATATGGATTTGATGTGGATATCAGCCCGGAGCATATGACTCCCGATCAACTTGCTAAAATGGCAGTGGACAATGATGTTCACCTGATCTGCCTTCTGTTTAACCGGGATCCGGAGATGGAATTCAGGGATCCTTTATCGGATGCGTTAAAGAATTTCTCATGTGACGATGTTGAAGTTGTATTCTGCCACAGCAACCCGTCGAAACCCCTTAACGAAGCTCCATCGACCGGAAAAGTGGCGAATCTCCCGATAATCAACCCCGGAGACGCCGGCGATGTCCTGTATCTGCTGAAAAAGTTGAACAGAGAGGTTTGAGAGCGCCATCTGAAGATGAGGCCATATCACAGGACCGTTTTAAAATTCGATTCCCTCGCGCGCCGGAACTCCTTTTTCCATGTAGTGTTTACGAACCGTGAACTCCGTGACTCTGTCAGCAAGGCTGATTATATTCGATGATGCATACCTGCCGGTAATCAGAAGATCAAGCCTGGGCGGCTTGTTAACGATTAAGTTGACGAGTTCCTGCTCCGGAATCATGCCATATTTGACCGCCACGTTCGCCTCGTCCAGAATGACAAAATCGTACTGATCCGAAAAGATTATTTCCCTGGCCCGTTTCAAACCCTGGCCAGCTGCCTGGATATCATCAAGCTCGGGTTTTCCCCATGTAAATCGCCCCAGGCCGAACTGTTCAAACTTGATCCAATCGGAAAGACGCTTCAGTGCTTTGATTTCGCTGTAATCCCCCTTTTTGTTGAACTGCAGAATAAAGACCTGTAAATTTTCCCCCGCAGCCCTAACAGCCATGCCCATAGCAGCCGTGGTCTTGCCCTTCCCTTTTCCGGTAAACACATGCACCTTAGCGTTTCTCATACTTTTTTCCCCGTTTAACAAGCTTCAATTGGTTTGGCCATTCAGGTCAATTCCATACTAAACTTTCTGCGGCTTTATTTTCAACCGGCTAATGATGATGCTAATGAAAACCCCGGCTCCGGCGGCTTGGCCGGAGCCGGTTTTTAAAGATTGGTCAGCATCCGTCCTTATCTAATAGGGGATCACGCTCAGGGCAATTGCAAGAAACGGAATCAGGGCAAAAAGCATGGTAATACAGTATCCGAACATATGCCTGGCCTTGATGCCTGTAATTCCAAGCAGCGGGATCGCCCAGAAGGGCTGGAACAGATTGGTCCAGGCGTCACCCACCGAGTAGGCGACAATGGCCTTGCCGATGGGCACGTTGAGTTCCTGAGCCGCCCGGAGCACGGTTTCACCTACCACGCTCCACTCGCCTCCGCCGGACGGCACAAACAGGTTGGCCAGCCCGGCCGTCAGCCAGGATACGATCGGAAACGTTCCAGGGCTGGAAATGTTGACCAGCCAGCCGGCCATGATCACGCCCAGTCCCGACAGGCTGATCATTCCCATAATACCGGCGTAGAACGGGAACTGCAGCACAATGCCGGCTGCGGATTTCACGGCGGTATTGAAGTTTTCCAAATATGTTTTGGGGCTGGTGTAAAGGGCCAGACCAATAAACAGGAAGCAGAAGTTGACGATATCCAGGTTAAGCCCCTTGCCCATGACAAAGAAATACCGGAAAATGTAGATCAATCCCATCAGCGCCAGAAGGCCGCCTAAAATCTTGCTGTTGTCGAGCCTGTCGGCAATAGAAACCTTCCCTTCCCCTTTTTTTTCCTCCTCATAGACGGCTTCTTCAAGGGCTTCGGGCACGTAGTAGTCAATTCCCCGCATGTGTTTTTCGGATTTCGGGGCAATCAGAAACAGGATCACGCATGCGTAAATCAAAGAAAGAACGCTCAATGCCAGGCTGTATCCTGAAAATATGGTCTCGCTGGTCGGGATGACACCAATGAGCTCTTCAAAAATGTGGCCCTCTGTGGCCGACAGAAGCGGGGCCGAGGCAGAAAGCCCCCAGTGCCAGACCAGGCCCAGGCCCATGTACCCGGCTGTGCAAAGCAGAGGATAGTGCACCTTGACATTTTTAAAATGCATCTGCCGGCCGGTTTCCCTCGCCACAATTGCGCCTACAATCAACCCCAGCCCCCAGTTGACCCAGGACAGAATCATGGCCACCAGGGCCACCATGACCACTGCCTGCCTGCCGGTTTTCGGCATGCAGGCCAGTCCGCAGATCAGCTTCTGGGTAAGCCGGTGATAGGCCAGAACGTAGCCGGTCACCAGGATGAGCACCATCTGCATGGCAAATGTGTGCAGATTCCAGAAACCGGAGTACCAGTGGTCAATCATCTGGATCGGACCCTGGCCCGCAAAGACCAACCCCATTATCAAAGTGATGAATGTCAGGATGATGGCGAAAAGAAATGGATTGGGCATCCATTTCTCCACGTTTGCCGAAATACGGAACCCAATCTTTTCAAGAATGCTTTCCTGTACCTTGGATTCTTCCATAACGATTCCTCCTTGCCTCCTGAAGTTTACTTCAAGCGCAGCAGAAAGTAACTGCTGCGCGCCTAATGTTCTTCCGAAAGACAAGCGGCAACCAGCCCGCATTTTTAGCCACGAGATTATTGCCTTTTCACTCTTGACCTGGTTGAGGATACGAGCCGCAAACAGATTCGGGATCAGGGCAAGAGAAAAAGGGACAGAGGATGGAGTTTGATTTCAAAAAAGCAATAAACCCGAAGGTTTTCCCAACAATTTAGGTACAAGATATAACAGAATCATACAGAAATGCAACAAGGAAAGTCATGGCAGGGAAAGATCCGAAGATTTCCTGCAGCAGCGCCTTTCTCAACCACGGCGCCTGTGGCCACGGCCATGCCCGGAGCATTATTGCTGCTTTTGGGTGAGTAATCGGGTTTGCAGGTGATTGCAGCGTATCTGTTACGCTCGGCGCTATTGCTTTGCAGCCCGGATGGTTATTCTTTCGTAGTCCTCACCCCGTATCTGGAACTGTTTCATTAGCTTTTTAGATGCTCAGGGAGTAATCTTCAGGGCCCCGCAGGTGTGCGTGCCCGTAACCTCGCCGATTATTCCGGCGTCAATGCCCTGTTCTTCAAGGATCCGAACAAGGCTTGCCGCGGCCGGTTCAGGCAGGGAGAAAAGCAGCCCGCCTGAGGTCTGGGGGTCAAACAGCAGGTCGGTTAAAATGGAGTCAAGATCAGGGGAAAAGGCAATGCTTGGTTCAAAAAATTTTTTATTGGCATAGGCCCCGGCTGGAAACAGCCCCATGCGGGCAAATTCCAGTGCCGAAAAAATCACGGGAACCGCACTAACGCTCAGGGAAATTTCTTTTTTCGAGGCCCTGGCCATTTCCAGCAGGTGGCCTGCAAGGCCGAATCCGCTTACGTCCGTGCAAGCCCGGGGGGAAAATGGCTCCGCGGCCCGGGCGGCATTTTTGTTTAGCTGCGTTGTAATTGCAATCAGTTCATTTATGGTTTTATCGTCTGCCAGCTTGCCCTTCACCGCAGTGGCCAGAATTCCGGTGCCGATCGGTTTGGTGACAATGATTTGATCGCCCACAGCCGCCCTGCTGTTTGTCCAGACAGAATTCGGGTGCACCACTCCAGTGACAGAAAGGCCGTATTTGAATTCAAGGTCATCCACGGAGTGACCGCCCACCAGCACAGCCCCGGATTCGTGGATGATTTCCAGGCCGCCTGCCAGGGTGTCTCTTAGCACGCTTTCGGGCAGATCAGCTGAAGGAAAACAGACGATATTCATGGCCGTCAAAGGCCGGCCGCCCATGGCGTAAATGTCGCTTAAGGCATTGGCCGCGGCAATGCGGCCAAAGTCATAGGCAGAATCAATGATGGGCGTGAAAAAATCCAGGGTCTGGATAAGGGCCGTGTCATCGGTTAACTGGTAGACGCCCGCATCATCGGAGGTCTCCAGCCCCACCAGAAGCCTTGAATCGGATTTCACAGGCAAATGTTTCACCACCCGGTCCAGCAACTCCGGACCCAGCTTGCCGGCTCAGCCCGAAGCCCGGGTTTTTTCCGTCAAAAGATATTCGGCTTTTGTTTTATCTGTCATTATGGTTTTTCCGCAAAAATTCAGCTGTTCATTTAAAAAATTAATCAATGGTTTGACCGCAAGCAGACAGTACCCTTCCGCATAAAAAGTTGTATGACTCAGTGCGATTCAATAACCTTCCGGTGGGATAAATCCTCCGATGACATCCGAGATTAATTTGGCCGAGTAAATCGGGGTGCGGTCCTCCAGGTAGGGCCCTACAATCTGCATGCCAACAGGCAGGCCACTTTTGGCAAAACCCGCAGGTACAACAGTGGAAGGCAGGTGGGCCACGCCGATAAGGCCGGCCCAGCCGATTAAATCCATATATTCCCTCTGCCGGCCGTTTACGGTTATTGTCCGGTCATAGAGATAGCGCGGGTCATGAGCAATTGCAGGCAGGGGTGCAGGCGGGCAGATCAATATATCAAATTCCCGGAAAAAATCAGCCCATTTCTGACGGATCACCTGGCGCAGGCTGTCTTTAAATGCCCAGTCCCGGTGCAGCTGGGTGGCGCCCCGCAGGTGACGGGCCAAATATGACTGGTCATCTGGTGACAGTTCCTTGATTTCTTCGAGCCATTTATCAAAGTATTTATCAGGCGTGCCCGCCCCCATCACAGCAGCAAGCAAACTCAGGAAACAGCCGTGGCTTTGGGCAAAGTCCACATCAGGCCGTTTCTCCAGGATTTGGGCGCCGTTTGACGAAAGCCGGTCCACGGCGCCTTGAAGCACGTCGCCCACTGAGCTGTCAACAGGGCAAACCGGATCATCAAGCCAGAGTCCGATTTTCAGATCTTTTAGCTTGTTTTTGCGGGCTTTGGGCAGGCGGATCTGCCAGGCGCGGTTTTCAGCTGGTTCCGGACCGACCAGCAGATCCATGGCAAGGGCAATGTCGTCTATGTTCCGGGCCAGGGGGCCGACAACCATGATGTCCATGGAAGTGCCGTGCTCACCCTTAAAAATACCGGGCGGAGGGGGGATGTGTCCTTTCTGGGCGACTATGCCGTAGCTGGGCTTGTGTCCGTAGATTCCGCAGAAATGAGCCGGGGTTCGGATGGAGCCGCCGATGTCGCTGCCGATTTCAAGGCTGGTAAGACCTGCGCTTAATGCGGCCGCAGCCCCGCCCGAGGAACCGCCCGGTGTGTGCTTAAGGTTCCAGGGATTGTTGGTCTGTCCATATACCTTGTTGAAGCTTTGAATGTCACCGCCGTACAAGGGCACGTTGGTTTTTCCGAATATCACGGCACCTGCGTTGAGATATGCCTTTACAGTCTCAGCGTTATTTTCCGGCATGTGGTCTCTAAGAGCAGGGGCCCCGGATGTGCAGGGCATGCCGGCCACTTCCAGTGTGTCTTTTATGGTGACCGGCACCCCGTGTAGAGGTCCCCAGGATTCCCCACGGGATAAGGCCTCGTCTGCCTGCTGCGCTTTTTTTCTGGCTTCATCCGGACAGGTTTGAACAATGGCGTTTAGTTTCGGGTTGAAGCGCTGCACCCTTTCCAGGTAAAGTTCCAGCAGTTCAAGTGAAGAAACCTGCCCGGCCTGAATTGCTTCTGCAAGTTTTACAGCCGATTGAAAGGTCAGTTCATTCATCTCAGTTCCTTTTTTTGAGGCTCCCGTGAAAAGTCTGATTTCAGATGGTACATTTGGTGAACTCGTAAAAAGTCGCTTTTAGACGGCTTTGTAAAAAGTTCAAGATCAAGGCTTGCGCGATTTCGAAGAATGCAGCGTA
>JAABTZ010000156.1 GCA_011389605.1 Desulfobacteraceae bacterium | reverse complement strand
TTCTCGGTCAGGGAGAGATCAGCGCGGCCTTAAATGTCCGTGTGGCCGCAGTCAGCAAAAGCGCAAGGGAAAAAATAGAGGCAGCCGGCGGCAAAGTCGAGGTGGCATAATTATGGCAGCAACAGGCGCAGGCGTACAGAATATATTTAAGATACCGGAGCTCAAACGCCGGATTCTGTTCACTTTGGCCATGCTTGGTGTCTATCGGATCGGCGTACACATTCCGACACCCGGAGTGGACGGCGATGCCCTGGCGGCATTTTTTGCAAGGCATCAAAATACTATATTCGGTATTTTCGACATGTTTTCAGGAGGAGCCCTTGAACGGCTTTCCGTGTTTGCCCTGGGAATAATGCCTTATATTAGCGCCTCGATTATCATACAGCTTTTGACTGTTGTCATACCTCACCTGGAACAGCTTAAAAAAGAAGGCGAACAGGGAAAAAAGAAGATTACCCAGTATACCCGTTACGGCACTATCGTTTTGAGCCTTATTCAGGGATTTGGAATCAGTG
>JAABTZ010000155.1 GCA_011389605.1 Desulfobacteraceae bacterium | reverse complement strand
AGGTCTTGAAAATATGTCTTCGCCCGGAGATACCCCCATAGTATTGGAAGCAGGATGGTCGTTTCGGATAATGACCATGATAACCCTGACAGCCGGCACAGCCTTTATCATGTGGCTTGGTGAGCAGATCAGTGAACGGGGGATCGGCAACGGCATTTCATTGATTATTTTTGCCGGTATCGTGGCAAGGCTGCCTGTTGCCATTGCCAATACTTTCGGTTTGATGACAACAGGCGAAATGGGAATTTTCGGAATAATTGTGCTTACAATTCTGATGGTAGGGGTTGTGGCCTTTATTATATTCATGGAAATGGGTCAGCGCCGAATACCTGTCCAATATGCCAAGCGGGTGGTTGGAAGGCGTATGTACGGGGGGCAGAGTACGCATCTTCCCCTGAAGATAAATACTTCAGGTGTTATTCCGCCAATTTTTGCATCCTCACTGATTATGTTTCCATCAACTATAGCCAGCTTCTTTTCCGGTGTGTGGTGGATGGAATATGTTTCCAATGCTCTGATGCCCGGTTCCTTTATTTATGAGCTTTTGTTTGTGGCATTTATCTTCTTTTTCTGCTATTTTTATACAGCTATTGTGTTTAATCCCGCAGATGTGGCAGAGAATATGAAAAAATACGGCGGATATATACCCGGCATTCGTCCCGGAAAGCGGACGGCCGATTACATTGACCGGGTGCTGACCCGCATCACACTGGGTGGGGCGCTTTATGTCTCTGCAGTATGCGTGCTGCCTTCCATTTTGATGACAAAATTCAATGTTCCTTTTTATTTCGGGGGCACGGCTCTGCTCATCGTGGTGGGAGTTTCAATTGATACGGTAAGGCAGGTGGAATCACACCTTATAACACGAAACTATGAAGGATTCATGTCTCCGGCAGGTGGAAAGAAAAAGGGCCGGTAACAGCAGAAGCGGGGGATTTGCATGGCAAAAGAGGAACCGATAAAGGTTCAGGGCACGGTCGTTGAGACTCTTCCCAATGCAATGTTTAAGGTGGAACTGGAAAATAATCATCAGATCCTTGCCCATCTGTCAGGAAAGATGAGAATGCATTTTATCAAGATTCTGCCGGGAGACAGCGTAACTGTTGAACTGTCTCCCTATGATCTGACCCGGGGGCGGATTACATACCGCACCAAGTAAAAATTTTGCAGCAGGTTCGAAGCATATTTTATACAGATTTACCTGCAATGCCTATGAGGAGCGATCATGAAAGTCAGAGCATCAGTTAAAAAGATATGCCGTAATTGCAAAATCATAAAACGCAATGGAACGGTTCGGGTGATTTGTATCAACAAGCGACACAAACAGCGGCAGGGATAACAAGGAGGCAAGCACATTGGCACGGATTGCAGGAGTCGATTTACCGAAAAACAAGCGGATAGTGATCGGCCTCACCTACATTTACGGCATCGGCTACTCCTCTTCCAGGGAGATTCTGTCAAGGCTCGGTATCGACGAGAATATCAAGACCGATGTTTTGACCGACTCGGACATCAACCAGATACGACGGGTCATTGATAATGACTACAAGGTTGAAGGGGAGTTGCGCACTGAGATTTCCATGAATATCAAGCGGCTCATGGACCTTGGATGTTACCGTGGACTTCGCCATCGCCGATCGCTTCCTGTTCACGGGCAGCGGACATCGACCAATGCGCGAACCCGGAAAGGTCCGCGTCGCACTGCGGTGAAGAAAAAAGGCGGAGCCAAGAAAAAGTAACTGAAATTTATGTAAAGGCGAGAACCGATGGCGAAACGAAAAGCAGTACGCACGAAAAAAAAGGTTAAAAAGAATATTGCAAGCGGTGTCGTGCATATCTATTCCACCTTCAACAACACTATAGTTACAATCACGGATCCGGGCGGCAATGTAATCTCCTGGTCAAGTGCGGGCATAAACGGGTTTAAGGGATCTCGTAAAAGCACTCCCTTTGCCGCCCAGCAGGCTTCTGAGGATGCCGCTAAAAAGGCTATGGAACACGGGCTGAAAAATGTGGAGGTTTATGTCAAAGGCCCTGGTCCTGGCAGGGAGTCGGCCCTTAAGGCACTGCAGTCAACCGGTCTTAACGTGGCCATGATCAAGGACGTCACACCAGTGCCGCACAACGGATGCAAGCCGCCCAAGCGCCGCAGGGTATGATATCGCTGGCTGCCGGTATTTGCAGCCGGAAACCTGAAACAGTTCTTTATTGTTTTTCTTTGAAACGATAAAACCGTTTTCCTGATTTATATGTGAATCGGGCCAAGCGGTTATTTCGACTGAATTATATATTACATCCAAGGGAGGAAGCATTGTCACGATATCGTGGATCTGTATGTCGGATATGCCGCCGGGAAAATCTGAAATTGTATTTCAAGGGCGATCGGTGTTATTCTGATAAATGTGCTTTTGACAGGCGCAGCTATCCGCCTGGGCAGCACGGCCAGCGGCGCGGAGGAAAGATATCCGACTACGGACTTCAATTGCGGGAGAAACAGAAGGTCAAGCGGACATACGGCTTGTCGGAAAAGCAGTTCCGGCTTTTTTTTCAGCGTTCTGAACAGAAAAAAGGCGTTACCGGCACCAACCTGCTGGTGATGCTTGAGTGTCGTTTAGACAATGTCGTATACCGTCTTGGATTTGCCTCTTCCCGGGTACAGGCCCGGCAACTGGTCAAGCACGATCATTTCCTGATCAACGGGCGGAAGGTCAACATCCCTTCCTACCAGGTAAAGCCGGGCGATTTAATAGAAGTCCGGCAAAAGAGCCACAGCGTGGCTGCCATCAGTGAAGCCATGGATGCTGTCGTTCGGCGGGGAATGCCTCAATGGATTGAGCTCGACAAAGAGGCCATGAAAGGCAGTATCAAAACCTTGCCGGTCCGCGACGATATCACCATGCCGATCCAGGAAAATCAGATTATCGAGTTTTACTCTAAATAAGCCCTGACACGGCCGGCTTAAACGTTTTCAGCCGGTCGGCTGCAGGGCGCATGAAATCTGATTTGGTGCAACTCCTGACGACCCGGAACAAAGGCGGATGGATATCAAACAGGTGGGAGAATGAAAATGCCCTTGAATGAACTGACATATATGAACTGGCGGGACATGATCCGACCCGGCAGGGTTGAGACTGACCACCAGACATCGACTTATGGAAAGTTTGTCTGGGAGCCTCTGGAACGGGGATTTGGCATCACTATTGGCAATTCGCTCAGGCGGATTATTCTTTCATCTCTTTACGGAGCGGCCATCACCGCCGTGAAGATTGAAGGAGTGATGCACGAATACAGCACCATTCCGGGTGTCCTGGAAGATGTTTCCGAAATCATGCTAAATCTCAAAAAAGTTCGCGTTAAAACTGATGACCCTGAACCAAAAAGCCTCAGCGTTGAGGCCAAGGGTGAAAAAATTGTTACTGCCGGAGACATTGTAAGCGGCGATGGCCGGGTGGAGGTCTTAAATCCGGGTCAGCATATTGCCACACTTACACCCGAAGGAAACCTCCAGATGGCCCTTACAGTCAGGGCAGGCAAGAGCTACTCTCTTGCCGAGGCCAACGGGGATCCGGATGCACCCATCGGCACTTTGCCCATAGACGCTATCTTTTCACCTATTTACCGGGTTAATTACCTGGTGGGCAATGCCCGTGTGGGCCAAAGGACAGATTACGATAAACTGACCATGGAGATATGGACTGATGGATCTGTCAAACCGGTGGATGCCATTGCATATGCAGCCAAGATTTTAAAAGAACAGATGCATGGGTTTATCAATTTTGATGAAAATCAGGAGCCGGCGCTTCCTGATGATTCCCAGGAGGAATCCACGCCCAGGTTCAATCAGAATCTTTACCTGGATGTAGATGAACTTGAGCTTTCCGTACGCAGCGCCAATTGTCTCAGAAATGCCAATATCCGAAAAATCTATCAGCTGGTCCAGAAAACCGAAAACGAGATGCTGAAAACCAAAAACTTCGGTCGTAAATCCCTTAACGAAATCAAGGAGCTATTATCCGAGATGGGTCTTTCACTCGGGATGAAGCTGGAGGGTTTTGTGAAGCCGGAAGAGGACCGGGACCAGAAAGAGGAATAAGATTGCCATGCGACACAGAAAAAGCGGAGTCAAGTTAAATCGTACCAGCAGCCATCGCCGTGCCATGTTTCGCAATATGGTTACTTCACTGCTGAAGCATGACCGGATCCAGACAACTGATGCCAAGGCAAAGGAGCTGCGCAGCTGGGCTGATCATATAATTACCCTTGCAAAAAGGGGAGATCTGCATGCCCGGCGCCAGGCCCTTTCCATTGTCCGGGAAAAAGCCGTGGTCCACCGTATTTTTGCCGAAGCGCCCAAGCGATTTGCTGATGTCAACGGCGGCTATACAAGGGTTGTAAAACTGGGCCACAGGCCGGGTGATTCTGCGCCGGTTTCCATTGTGGAGCTAACAGGCCAAAAGCCTGCCCCATCTGCGGAATAACAGCATCGGGTATCCAAGTCTTGCTTGCCCCGATCCTGCAGGCTGATTTTTCAAAATCAGCCTGCAGGATCGGGGCTTTTGATTTCCGGGCGGACCTGAAGACCTTTTTCATGAATCCGGATGTGCACAGCTCCGTTTCCGTCTGTGCGCAGGATTTTGTATCCACGGTCCCGGTATTGATCAAGTACATATTCAGACGGCAGGTCATACCTGCCATGACGAACAGGTATGACAACAGTGCCGGGGTTTACGGCATCGAGAAATTCCGCACTTGAAGAATTCCTGCTTCCGTGATGGGGTGCTATAAGCACGTCGGCCTTTATTTCATGCCCTTGATCCACTACCAGTTTTTCAGCACAGGCTTCAATGTCTCCCGGAAATAAAACTGCTTTTCCCCCATAGGAAATTCTTATGACCAGACTGCAGTTGTTTGCCCCTGGGCAGGCGGCACAAGAGATTTCCGGATCAGGCCAGGGATAAATGATCTCAGCGTCAATCCCGTTTATCCGCTGCTGCCGCTTAATTTCTGCAATGGCGGGGTGGCGGATTTGTCTTTCATTCAAAATTTTTATGAAATCTTTATAGCTATCAGTCCCGGCTGCTTTATGGGTGCTGATAACCTCGCCTATCCGGAAATGTTTTAATATGTAAAGCAGCCCGTTTAAGTGATCTGCATCCGGATGAGACAGCACCACAGTGTCAATGGTTCCGATTTTTCGTTGCCGCAGGTATGGGGCAACTATTCGCTCTCCCACGTCAAATAACGAATTATCTGAAAACCCTCCTCCGTCAATAAGCATTGTCTGCCCCCCGGGAAACCTGAGCAAAGAGGCGTGCCCCTGGCCGACATCCAGGACCGTTATAAGCAGGTCCTTGTGTAAAAAACGCTTTTTTATCCAAAAACCAGCATCGGCGGCCGATGCCAGTAAAACAAAAATAAGCCCGATTGCGGCGGGTTTTCGTATATTTTTCTCTTGCCTGGTTAGCAGGAGGCCCCCTGTAATTATAAATCCGTAAATGCAGATGATCTCCGGAATGGTTGGCGAGAATGTATTAAATGATCCCACCGGGGATTTTGCAATTATCCGGATAACAGAAATTGCCGGTGCAAGTATTTCATGGGCAGCCGTTAATCCCAGCCCTGAAATGGTCTGGGAAAAAGGAAAAACCATGGCGCTTAAAAGACCCATGGGTACCACTGCAAAACCGATCCACGGCACCATTACAATATTTGCAAAAACACCCAGAACCGATGCCTGGTGGAAATGATGCATGACAAGGGGAATAGTGCCCAGGATCGCAAAGGCTGAGATCTGCATAAACCTGCCAATCCGGACCGGAATTCTTGCAACAGGTTTTTTGATCTCCCTGCCTGGATCCGGAAATATATAAAGTCCGAAAAAAATTGCTGCCACCGCAGCAAAGGACAGCTGAAAGGAAACAGAAAAAAGACTTGGGGGATGAATAACGCAGATGACAAGGGCTGCAACGGCAAGGGTGTTGAAGTTATGATATGGTTTGCAGCGGGCCAGTGCCCCGAGAAATACGGCCACCATGATAACAGCTCTTTGGGTTGATGGCGACATGCCTGATAGCAGGCCGTAAGTCATTACAGGAATAAATGTAAGTATGGCTGAAATCCCCTGGGACCATCCGGTGTACAACAGGATTTTAAACCGGCTGATTACCAACTTAATGACCAGAAAAGAAAATGTGGCAACAATTCCCACATGCAGTCCAGAGATTGCAAGCAGATGGCTGACCCCGGCCCTGTTAAAACTGTTTTGAACTTTTTTTGTAATCCGGTCACGCTTGCCTACCACCAGAGCTGAAAGTACTGCTGATGCATCCTTATTGTCCCGGGCCCGGGCGGCGATGGCATTGTCTATGCCGGTTCTAAGACCATGAACCCGGCCTTCAAGATTTTTTTCAACTGACGCCAAATGATATATTTTTACCGATTTACTGTTTGCATAGGCAGATGCCCAGATTTTGCGGTCAGTCATGAATTGCCGGTAGTCAAATCCTTTTGGATTATTGAAGTTTTTAAATGGCCTGAGCCTGGCTTTGAATTCAAGCCGGTCGCCTGGTGACAGCTCCGGTGCCGTGCCATAAACAGCTGCTTGAATGCGTCCTGCCGGAAGGTGCAAGGTCCCGTTTCTGTCACGAATCTTAAGTTGATCAAGCACACAGCGGGTTCGGAAAGATTCAATCCGGGGCTGACCGGTTACGGTGCCGGAAATTTCATGGTAACCCAAATCCAGCAGCGCTTCGGTATCTGCCGGCGGGAAAAAGGGAGGTTTCCAGGGGGCGATTGCCAGCAATCCTAGTGCTGCAAAAAGTAAAAGCGGGGAAAAGCAGGCAGACTTCTTTCTTATGAGCAGTCTTAT
>JAABTZ010000154.1 GCA_011389605.1 Desulfobacteraceae bacterium | reverse complement strand
GGGTGACTTCCAGGCTTCGAGGATGCGGGTGACCCGGGGCTGGATCATTGTTTTCCAGGTGCGGGGACTCAGCAGGTCAGTACCCGTGCCCATCTCGCGCAGAGTAATGTAATCGGCGCCCGCTGCCTGATAAGCCAAGCCGATTTTGATGATCATATCGCTGATTTTATCCAGGACGGCTTCCACCTGTTTCTTTTGTTTGAAAACGCCCTTGAGCATGATGTCGAGCTCCAGAAGCTGCCCGGCCATGGTGAAAGGCCCAAGCAGCCAGGCCCCTACGGGGTATTCCGGCGCCTCTGTCTTTGCCAGCTTTATCGCCTCGATAACCATGGGGATACGGCCAAGTTCCACAATGTTATCAGGGATATCCACTTCTTCCAAGCCTTTCCAGCGCTTCTCCGGGACAGTGGGATAGAGAATGTCATCGGAATTCTCATAGAGGCTGATCTGGTTGCCCAGGGCCTCGGATTCGCAGGTCATATCAAACGGAACAACCACTGAATCAAAGCCGAACATGCGGCTGGAAAGCAGTGCCGATTGGACCAGCTGGTTGGCATCGGTATGTACCTGGGCGAATCGATACCCCAGTTCCTTAATGGCCGGATAAACGACCATCCCGTATCCGCTGAAAAATGGCATGGTGTCGACCGGTTCTTTTCGGAATACCCGCATCACTCTTTCTTTTGGGGTTAACTCAGTCATACAGTACAAACTCCTTTCATAATTTGTTTGTCCACAGAGTATCGTGGGATTTTACCACCGTTGACGCAGGACTTTCCATTGTCAATTCTCCGATAGTATATAGGATTTTACAGCCTATACTATCATCAGTTGCCTGTCTATCACCCAAGGGCCGATTTATGACATGATTGAAGATGATTTTGATGCAGTGCCGGCAATGCAGTTGATCTCCAGCATCATGTCTCCGGCAGTCATTAGCAGGACAGAGCTGAACCCTTCAGAACCTCTGATGGAGTGGTAGTGGTGGAGTTGGCAACAATCCGGGATGCGGTCAACCGTTATTATGACCTCCTTTTCGCTCCGGCGCAGACAAATCCAAATCATCTACCCTTCCACCTTGAATTTACGTTGCCATCAGTAGTAAAATCAGAAATCCGGCCGGAAAAACCGGGTGAGGTAAAACACGTAAACTCCCGCAAAAAGACCCTGGGCGGTTCCCCAGGCAATATCCACAACAGTAATAAATACCGGGTAGCCCTTAACAAATGACAGGTTGGTCAGGTCATAGGTGCAGTAAAGGACAAAACCGGCAAACGCGCCGGTGCAAACAGCTGCAGCAAGGCGGTTTTCCACCATGATCGCCAGTGAGACAAACACCGTCATGCCCAGAGCAATGATAACCTGGGCCAGGATTCCCGCTGGCAGGCTAAATACTATTCGCCCATTTTGAATTGATGCAAGATAGCTCATCTGGCTGAAATAAAGGCGCCTGGCGATAACAGCCAGCCACAGCATATCAAGCAAAATAAAAATAACAATCGAAATGCCGGCAATCTTGAAAAACGCAGCGGAAAAAAAATAGTTCATTGTTAGAATCCCTTTTTCCATAGATAATAGTCACGTCATGATTATTTTAAACTAAAGGCAGCATACATATTGTGCAAATCAAATTTGACGGCTTCGTAAAAGTCCAATATCTGCGTTATGCGCAATTCCTCAGAATTTCACGTACAGCTAAGTACGCTGTATTCTTAGAAATCGCGCAAGCCTTGATCTTGAACTTTTTACGGCGCCATCTGAAAACCGACTTTTTACGAGACCATCAATTTTTAAGTGATTAAGTGATAGGTAAAATCAAGAAGGTATTTTTTTCTGTTTGGCGGTTATATAGGTTTTAAGCTTTTTACGGTGCCATCATATTTCCATGATCAAACGCGGGCCCGGAAAGGACCACAAGTGAAAAGAAAAGGGTATGTCTGGATTGTTTTCCTGCTTGCCTGGATATTTATGCCGGTTCAGGCAGTTGGCGCTGACGGAAATGCCTTTACCGGGCAAAAAAACATTGATGGTTATGCGCTGAGTCTTCGGGGCACGGATGTATTGCGGTACATGATTTTTATCAAGGCCTACAAGGGTGCATTTTATCTTCAGGAAGGCAAAACCGCGGATCAGGCCTTAGATGAGGGGGCGGCCCGCTGCCTGGTGCTTCATTATTTTCAAGACATAGGGGCCGATGATTTTGCGGCCGCCACCCGGGAGATGATCAAAAAAAACGTCGCCCCGGACCGTTTCTCCTCCCTTTTGTCGAAAATCCAACAATTCAACGCCTTTTACCGCGACGTCACTCCAGGAGACCGCTATACCGCAGCATATACCCCCGAAAGTGGAACACGGCTCTGGTTCAATGACAAATTCCTGGGAGGGGTCGAAGGCGCATCCTTTGCTGCTGAGTTTTTTGCCATCTGGATCGGTGAAAACCCGATTGACACCAAATTCCGGGATAGCCTGCTTGGGAGACACCGGCGGTGAAAAAGCTCTCCACCACGGCAAAGGCGGCCTATTCCGCCCCGGCATTTGCCCTGGCGGTGGTGGGTATTCCGGTATATGTCTACATTCCGAAATTTTACACCGACGTGGTGGGGGTTCATATCTCTGCTCTGGGCGCCATTCTTTTAATCGTCCGGCTGTTTGACGCGTTTACCGACCCGGTGATCGGCATTTTCTCAGATCGGCTGAGAACGCCCATGGGCCGGCGGCGGCCGCTGATCGCCGCAGGCGCAGTGCTTACGGTCATTGCCATTGCGTTTTTGTTCAACCCGCCCGGGACAATGGGCGCAGATACGGCCGGGCTGTATTTCATGGCCCTGATATTTGCCCTGTTTTTATTCTGGACCGTTGTCATTGTCCCGTATGAATCCCTGGGCCCGGAGCTGACTTTTGACTATAACGAGCGCACTGCCCTGTTTTCCATGCGAGACGGCGCCTTGATTGCAGGCACGGTGATTGCCGCGGCAATGCCTGGTGCAGTCCGGTGGGCTGCAGGGCTTGACAACAGCGAGGCCAGTGAAAGGCAAACCTTTTTTATTTTGTCTCTGATCTATATTCCCCTGATCCTGGGGGCGTGCGCATGGTGCGTGGCAGCTTTCCGGGAGAGGCCCCGGACCACAGCCAGTTCGGATCTCAAGATTTTTGCATGGATCCATGCAAGCCTTGCAAACCGGCCCTTCCGGATCCTTTTGGCCGCATACACCATCAGCGCCATCGGCAACAACCTGCCGGCGACCCTGATTTTGTATTACGTTGAATACGTGCTTGGCTCCCCCAGGGCGGATTTGTTTCTTGCCCTGTATTTCGTGGCAGGGATTGCGTTTTTGCCCATGTGGGTATATCTGGCCCGGCAGACCGGGAAAAAAGCCGCCTGGATCGCTTCCATGGCCATTAACACGGGCGCGTTTTTCTGGGTTTTCTTTCTGGGCACAGGGGACGAAATTGTATACGGTATTCTGGTGTTTCTCTCCGTCATCGGTTTTGGGGCCACCCTGGCCATTCCTTCGGCCATCCAGGCCGACGTGATCGACTATGACGAACTGATTGCCGGTGACCGGCGGGAGGGGCTGTATATCAGCCTGTGGTCCATTTCCAAAAAACTGGCTGCTGCCGCAGGCGTAGGTGTAGGCCTGGCCCTGCTCGGGGTTTCCGGTTACCAGCCTGGAGAAATTCAATCCGATTCCGTGGTATTGACCCTGCGCGTTCTCTATGCGCTGGTTCCCTGCCTGTGCAATGCAATGGCCATCCTGGTTGCTCTTTACTATCCCATCAGCGGCGATGTTCACCGGCGCATCCGGGAAGCCATTGGTGAGAGGGCCTCAGGCCGGGCAGTAAAGGATCCGCTGGATACCGGACGCGTCATTGGATAACAGAAAATAGAGGGAAAAGTTGTCGTTATGGACACCATGATCTTGTTTGCCGTGAATCTGGCTGCGGCTGCCGGGTTTATGACTGCCGGCTGGGGGATCAGCCTGGTGCTCAAAAATGCCGCTGTTGCTGACATATTCTGGGGGCCGGGTTTTGTGCTCGTTGCCTGGCTTACGTTTTTCCAGGCAGACGGGTTTTTCCAGCGAAAGCTCATGCTGGCCCTTTTGGTGACCCTCTGGGGTATGCGATTGTTTGTCCATATTGCCGCGCGCAGCCAGGGCAAGGGCGAAGACCCCCGGTATGCCGCCTGGCGGGCTCAATACGGACAAAAATTCTGGCTGGTAAGCCTCTACAAGGTGTTTCTGGTGCAGGCGCTTTTTTTGTGGACCATTGCCATTTCAGTGCAGTACGGCCAGGTTGCCGCAAAGCCAGCCGGCCTGACATGGCTGGATGCGGGCGGTTTTTTGATCTGGCTTGCCGGCCTGATCATTGAGGCTGTGGCTGACTGGCAGCTGCAGCGGTTTCTGTCCGCCCCGGGAAACCGCGGCCGGGTGATGGATCAGGGGCTTTGGCATTATAGCCGGCACCCCAACTATTTCGGCGAAACCCTGATCTGGTGGGGCATATTTGTTATCGTGCTGTCTACACACCTGGGGTTTTTAACCATTGCCAGTCCGCTGGTAATTACATACACGCTGCTGAGACTCACCGGTGTAACGCTCATGGAAGAAACCGAGTTTTCCGACAACCCTGAATACCAGGCATACGTCAGCCGGACAAACGCTTTTGTGCCCTGGTTTCCACGAAGCCGATAAGAAAAAGGAGCCGTCATGGAATATCAAACCAACCTGGATATTGCCGTGGCAGGAGGCGGGGTGGCCGGCATTGTTGCCGCATACCTCCTTGCCCGCCGCCACCGGGTAACCCTGTATGAAAAAAATAATTACGTGGGCGGCCACACTCACACAATTGAAGTCGATGAGGGCAATGGATCTTCGACATGCGTGGATACGGGATTCATTGTGTTCAATGACCGCACCTATCCCAATTTCATCCGTTTTATTGATCAGCTGGGTGTATCCCGTATCCAAAGTACCATGTCGTTTGCATACTGGGACCCGTCAATGGGGTTTACCTACAACAGCACTCGCCCCTTTGCAGACAGAAAAAACCTGTTGCGTCCGTCTTTCTGGGCCCTGCTGTTTGAAATCAACCGGTTTAACCGCACAACCCGGCGCTGGCTTTCACAAAACCGCCTGACAGATATGACCCTCGGGCAATATCTGCAAAAGGCCGGTTTTTCTGAAGCATTAGCCCGATATTACGTCATTCCGGTCAGTGCCTCCATATGGTCCGCCGGTGAGCGGGATATACTGGATTTTCCGGCGCAAACCTTTGCCCGGTTTTTTGAAAATCATGGACTGCTGTCTTTTTCCGGCCAGCCCCGGTGGTACACAATAAAAGGTGGCAGCCATGAGTATGTCAAAGCGTTTTTAAAGACATTTCCGGGCACGGTGCACACCGGATCTCCGGTAAAAAAAATCGCCCGGGAAAACGGACAAGTGCGGCTTTGGACCGATGAGGCAGAAGCCATTCATGACAAGGTGGTCATCGCCGCCCATGCAGATGAAGCCCTGGCAATGCTGGCAGATCCATCTGATGCCGAGGCAAAACTTCTTTCAGCCTGGCAGTATGCGCAAAACCGGGTCATTTTACATCGGGATACCAACTGCCTTCCGCCGGTACAGGGGGCCTGGGGCTCATGGAATTACAGGCAGGGAGAAAAAAAGACCTCCCCCGGCGCCGCAACCCTGACCTATTACATGAACCGGCTCCAGCAGCTGGCCTCCCAAAATCACTACTGCGTTACCCTGAACCCGGATCATCCTGTAGAGCCTGGGCATATGATTGCGGATCTCAATTATGCCCATCCCGTGTTTGACAAAGATGCTGCGGCCACACAGGCTGATTTGCCGGGATTAAACGGGGTTAATAACACCTGGTTCTGCGGCAGCTATTTTCGCTACGGGTTTCATGAAGACGCGGTGATGTCGGCTGCGGCCGTGGTCAAAGATTTCGGAACCGAGCTATGAGATCATTAATTTATACTGGCTTCGTGGAACATACCCGGCACCTGCCGGTATGTCATCATTTTCGCTATCCTGTCTACATGTACGGCATCGACATTAACGAACTGGCCCTGATAGACAAAAAACTGCCGCTTTTCGGCTACAACCGGCTGCGCCCCACCTCCATCAATGATGCCGATTACCTGGAAGACCGGCCGGGCGGCATAAGGCAAAAGCTTCTGGCGCTTCTGCCCGAAGCCGACAGGGCACTGGTGGCAACTGTTATGCTGATCACCGCTGCGCGGTATTTTAATTACGTGTTTAACCCGGTTTGTTTCTATTACTGTTTTGACTGCAGCGGCCAAATGATCCAGCTGGTGGCAGAGGTGAGCAACACTTACGGGGAGCGGCATGTGTATTTCCCAAAACCGGTGCCCGGCAAAACGTCTGAAACAGCAATCCAGCGATACAGCGCTGAAAAGGCATTTCACGTATCGCCGTTTAACAACATGGCCGGCCGCTACGAGTTTTTCTGCACCCCGCCCGGCCAGACCATAGATGTCGCCATCCACCTGGTCCGGGAGGAGGAAAAAATCTTTGAAGCGCGCTTTTGGGGCAGCGGCCGGGAGTTAACAGGCGCAGCCCACCTGGGGGTATTGCTTCGCCACCCGGTCATGGCCCATCTTACCATGCCCCGCATTATTTATGAAGCCATGCGCCTGTATTACCGAAAACACATGCCGTGGCATGACAAGCCGGCCCAGTCAGATCCCATGACCATCCGGCACAGGCGGTAAATCAATATTGATGGCACCGTAAAAAGTCCAATATCTGCGTTACGCGCGATTTCTCAGAATTTCACGTACGGATAAGTACGCTGCATTCTTCCAAATCGCGCAAGCCTTGATTTTGAACTTTTTACGGTGCCATCTGAAAACCGACTTTTTACGAGTGCATCAATATTTGCGGCCCGTATCTATGCCCTGTAAAGAAATCCCCTGTCCATGGGATAATCCGTGGTGTTTCCTTTGCAAAAGGTGATCTGGTAAAGTCGCAGGACAGAATTAGGGGTGCGGAAAAACTCTGCGCAGAAATGAAGATAGGCCCGCCAGGTCCGGCGGAAGCGTTCGTTAAACAGCTGCGGGTTGTAGCTGTGGATCATCTCCCAGTTTTCATCAAACCTTTCGGCCCACTGATCCAGAGTCAGGGCATAATGGCGCCGGAGGTTTTCGATATCAAGTATTTCAAGGCCGCAGACCGCCATTAGATCAATGGTCTCGGTGATGCCCGGCAGATATCCGCCGGGAAAAATATGTTTCCGGATAAAAAAGTCGGTTTCCATGGGGCGGTCATGGGCAATAAAATGCAAAACGCCGATTCCTCCGGGCTTCAGGCATCCGGCCATGGATTTAATCCAGTCCTTTAGCTGCCCTTTCCCCGCGTGTTCGTATACCCCAAGGG